>CATGXW010000309.1 GCA_949542085.1 uncultured Alphaproteobacteria bacterium | reverse complement strand
TTGCCTTTGGCGTAAAGTACCGGCGGACAGTCTTCAAGGGCTTTCAGGGGTTCGGGATAGGCTTTGTCGTTGTGAAGCAAAAGCGTGATTTTTTGTTTTTGTGCTCGTTGGAATTCGAGTTCGGCCTTGCTCCGCGGGCAAACGGAGGTTTTCTTTGATGTCTGCAGGTAGCGCAGGGCTTCCGCCGGCGTGTTGAACATTTCCAGTAATTTAAAGAAAGTAATCGGCCCAATATTTTCTGAATTTATCAGTTGAAGAGTGTCGATTATTTCTTTTTCGGATATCACGTTTATTTCTGCTTCTTTTTAAGGTTGATTTTGCTTTCCGTCCCCTTGAGCAAGCGTCCGATATTGGCATGGTGCCGCACCAGAACAAGAAGGGCTATGCCGCCGTAAAAAATGCTGTATACGGGAGGCGCAATAAAAAAGGCGTAAACAGGAACAAAAATTGCCGCCGTAATTGCGGAAAGAGAAGAGTAACGGGTGGCAAAAGCCATGATTAACCAAGTTGCCAAAGCCAAAAGCGCCAGCAAAGGGTTGGTGGCCAGAATAAAGCCGAAAGTTGAGGCGACGCCTTTGCCGCCCTTGAATTTTAACCAAACAGGGAAGTTGTGGCCGATGATGCCCATTGTGCCGGCAATCAGAGATGCCATGGTGTTTGTCGTGGTCATCCGGTCGCAGAAGACGAATGGTTTTTCCGGAACGATACGGAAAGCCGCGTAGGCGGCGATACCGGCTTTTGACGCGTCAAGCAAGATGGTCAGCAGCGCCAGAGATTTGCTGCCGGTGCGGAGAACGTTAGTGGCGCCGATGTTGCCGGAGCCGATTTTGCGGATATCACCGTATCCGGCCAGCCAGCACAAAACCAAACCAAATGGGATTGACCCTAAGATGTAACCAATGCTTCCCCATAAGAAAAATGTTGTTTCCGTGCTCATTAGTGTTCTCCTTAAAACAGATGTTCTTTTTTTCTTTCTAAACGTTTATTGGCATTTTGGCAACCCCGATTTTACGCTCGGTGTTTTCTTGTGTGGCAAAGTTTTTTGGCGTAAAGCGCAAATATTAGGTGACAAATGGGATAAATTTGCTAGTATTGAAAAAAATTAATAAAGCATGAGTTTATTATGAAGCCGATTTATAAGCGTATTTTATTAAAACTTTCCGGTGAAGGTTTGATGGGAAAGAAAGATTTCGGTATGGATGCCGATGTTATTAAAAACCTGTCAGCCCAGATAAAAAAAATCCATGATAAAGGTGTGGAGGTTTGTGTCGTTGTCGGTGGCGGAAATATTTTCCGCGGCGCCAAGGAGGCTTCCGCCGGAATGAATCGCACGGTTGCTGATCATGTCGGTATGCTGGCGACGGTTATGAATGCTTTATATATTCAAAACGCTTTGGAAAGTATCGGTGTTTCGGCAAGGGTTTTGTCGGGGCTGAATATTCCGGAGGTTTGCGAACACTATGTTTATCGTCGCGCTCTTCGCCATTTGGAGAAAGGGCGTG
>CATGXW010000308.1 GCA_949542085.1 uncultured Alphaproteobacteria bacterium | reverse complement strand
CTTAGCAGAAGGTTTGAGCCACCAAAAAGACGCTGTTGAAACAGGTTCTTGGCCATTGTATCGCTACAATCCGGAAAACATCAACGAAGGCAAAGCTCCGTTGATGCTGGATTCAAAAGCACCGAGCAAACCGTTGGCAGAATACATGGCTAACGAAACTCGTTTCCAAATCGTGAACAAACAAAATCCTGAACGTTATGAAACTCTGGTTAACAGAGCTCAAGAAAACGTTAAGGACAAACGTTCTCTGTTGGAACATATGGCTGAATACAAAACAGCTGAATAAGCCGTTTTAAGCTAAAAAGAGCAGCCCTCGCAAGAGGGCTGTTTTTTTTACAACAATTCTCCGCGTCGACCGCAATGCGAAGACTTACAAGCGGTAATTCCTCTTTTGGCATGATAATGCTGATGAAATTCCTCAGCCGGATAAAAAGTTGCGGCTTCAGTTACCTCTGTTACAATCTCACCGTTATACCGACTAAGCTTACGCAATGCCGCAATCTTTTCAACGGCTGCTTTTTTTTGTTTATCATTCAAATAAAATACGGCCGAACGATACTGCGACCCGACATCAACACCCTGACGATTCAACTGTGTCGGATCATGAATATCAAAAAACACATCAAGAAGCTCCGAAAAACTGACTTCCTTAGGATCAAAGGTAATTTCTATCGCCTCGGCATGCCCGCTACGTCCGGAAGCCACTTCCATATAACTGGGGTCGGGCACCTTTCCTCCCGTAAATCCGACACGTGTTGAAACCACACCGGCCACCGTATCGAAAGCCGATTGCACCCCCCAAAAACAGCCACAAGCTAAAATTGCCTTTTCCATCTTCACCTCACAAAAAAACTGTCAAATTTTAAATAAGCACGCTCTTGTCTGTTTCAACAATTAACCTTAAATTTACCTATAAAGCATCATAATGATATAAATAAAAAAGATAAGGATTCTGAGATGAACAGCGCTTTGTGCCTCCATAACGCAACAGTCTTAACCGGTTTTTCCATAATGAAAAACTGTGCGGTTTATATCAAAAACGACAAAATTGCAGATGTTTACAATGAAGAACGTTTTAAGAAAAAAAACTTCTCTCCCAAAGTCAAAATCATCGACGTTAAAGGAGCTTATATTGTCCCCGGCCTGATTGACACTCATATTCACGGCATTGGCGGCTACAGCGCCGACAGAGGTGATTATAAAGATATTCTAGGAATGTCAGAGGTATTGGCGCAGCATGGCGTCACCTCGTTTATCCCGACCCTATGCACCGCGACCGAAGATGAAATGCTCAAAAAAATAAAAGCTGTTGTCAAAGCGATGGGCAAAGAAAAAGGAGCGCATATTCTAGGAATGCATCTTGAAGGCCCGTTTATTTCTCATGACAGAATTGGGGCTCAACCAGCCGATGGTGTCAGCGCCTGCAATATTCGGATGATGGACAATTTCTGGAAAGCATCAAAAGGAAAAATCATCAACATGACCGTCGCACCGGAACTCCCCGGCATGCGGGAACTGGCGCTTTCTT
>CATGXW010000307.1 GCA_949542085.1 uncultured Alphaproteobacteria bacterium | reverse complement strand
ACAAACATGTGGTGAGCGAATTTCAAAAACGCGGTGTTGTTTTTATTGAAGATTTTGACGAGATACGCGACACATCACGGCCGGTTATTTTGTCGGCTCACGGAACAGAACAGCGCGTTTTGACGGATGGAGCGAAAAGAAACCTGAAACTCATTGACGCTACGTGCCCTCTGGTCAAAAGAGTTCATCGTCAAATTCAAAAACTTGAAAACGCCGGCGCTCATATTATCGTCATCGGAAAAGAATCTCATCCGGAAATCATCGGCACCATCGGTCAAATCGAGCATCACGGACAAATTACGGTTATAAGCTCTGAGCAAGATGCCGAAGCTCTCTCTTTGCCGACAGACAAACCTATCGGGGTTGTGACACAGACAACACTATCCGTCGACAAAGCGCAACGGATTATCGCTATATTACAACAGAAATTTCCCGACTTGATAACCGCAGACAAAAACGATATTTGTTATGCCACAACGCACCGCCAAGCCGCGGTTCGGGAAGTGAGCAAACATTGTGAGGCTTTGATTGTCATCGGTTCCAAGAACTCATCAAACTCAAAGCAGCTGCAACAAACCGCACTGCACAACGGCATTGAAAAATCCTGGTTGATTGACGACGTGAGCGAGCTTGCCGCCGATGCATTAACCGGTATCGAAAATCTCGGCATCAGCGCAGGAGCATCGGCTCCCGAGCATCTCGTCAATAATCTTATCGCAAAATTAAAAGAAGATTTTGCAAATCTTAAGATTCATGATATTATAGTAGCTGAAGAAAACATTGAGTTTAAATCTTGACACACAGGGAGATTATCAATGTCACGCGCGGAAGATATTTTTCAAAAGCTGATTTATTTCGGCGAAGATGCTATTGACGAGTATATTATCAACCAACAAACAGAAGAATTGTTTCTTGATTTTAAACAAGCTGTTTCCGTCGGTAAAAATTTTACGACACTTCATCGTGATGACCGCAGAAATTTGGCTAAAGCGATTTCCGGTTTCGGCAACTCGGAAGGCGGTGTTATCCTGTGGGGAGTTGAATGTTCCAGAGATATTGAAGTCGGTGATGTCGCCCGAGCAAAAGTCAAGGTAAAAAATGTTCATCGTTTTTTGAGCTGGCTGGAAAACGCCATATCCGGATGCACTATTCCCAGCCATAACAAAGTTCGCAACCATATTGTCAGTTGTGATGCCAACGGAGACGGTTTTGTCGCCACCTACATCCCAAAATCAGATATCGCTCCGTTGATGACAACCACCAACAGCACTATCTACATTCGTTCAGGTTCAAACAATGTTCCCGCCCCCTATGCCGTTATTGCCGGAATGTTTGGGCGGCGCCCTCAGCCTAATGTGGCGCTGTTGGCCAGCAAAAGAAAAATCGAAATTCTGGATAATATTGAACAAGATATCTTGTATCCGAAAAGCATTGATAATCCGCCGAAAGAATATGTGAAGATAAGTTTTACAATTCAGGCTCTTAATGACAGTAATGTCATCGCCAGAGAGATTTATTTATCTTGTCACACG
>CATGXW010000306.1 GCA_949542085.1 uncultured Alphaproteobacteria bacterium | reverse complement strand
CGTGAATTGTTCCGCTGGATTAACCCCGATCAGTACGGTAATATTTTTAATGCCGAAAACGATAGCTTGGATTTGGCAAGCAAACGCTTTATGGCCTTTGACTTTACTCATATTTTTGAAGACGAAACGTTGGCTCCGGCCGTTATCAGTTACATCATGCACCGAATTATGGCAGAAACCGGCGATACCGGCGTCCCCTCTCTGATTATGATCGATGAAACCGCGCCGATGTTAAAACACCCGATGTTCCGCGATTACTTTATTATCGGTCTGCAAGAAGGGCGTAAAAAACGCCAGGCTTATCTTTGCGCGTTCCAACAACCGAACATTATTGACCGTTTGGGGGTTGGTGAAGTTATCCGCGGCCAGTGCCAAACGGTTATCTTTTTCCGTAACCCGCAGGCGATGCCGGAGGATTATGCAAACTGGAATCTGACCCAGCGTGAAATTGACTTCATCTTCGGTAAAAGCTATCGCGATTTCCCTTATGCTATTTTGCTGTCACGCCCGGCGACTGGCGAATCAGTGATTTTGGATGTTGATTTGAGCGGACTTGGGCCGTATTTGAAGCTTTATAACTCTGGCCGTAAGAACGTGTTGCTGGTGGAAGAGCTGAAAACTTTGTTACAAAATATTTAAATATTGGCTGATATGTACATTAGCCGTTTATAAATGGCGCAATTTTTGGTATGATATAATAATACGGGCACTAGGCGTATGGAGGTTATAATGAGTATTCTAAAGCATAATAAATTGCCGGCTTTGCTAGGGCTCAGTCTGCTCATGTCTTTATCCTCCCCTGCGGCAGCGCAATGGCCGACACTGGACATGGCTGCAATTAAAGAAGGCATACAGTCCAAAATCGAACTCGTTAAACAATCTAAAATCGTGACTCAGGCAACCGAACTGGGCGGCAAAATGAACAGCGCCATTGGCGATGCAAAATCTTCCGTAACCAAATTTGCCGGAGATAATATTGAGAAAGCCAAGAAAAAAGCTGAAAAATTGAAAAAAGAAAAAGAGCGCCTGGAGAAGAAAAAAGAAAAATTAGACAAGCTCAAGGAAAAAGCCGATAAAATGAAAGAAAAGGCTGAAAAAGCCAAGAAGGCTATGAACGATGCCAAACAGTTCAAAGAAGATGCCATGAACAAAGTCAATGAAGCCAAACAAATGGTGGATGACGCTAAATCAACGGTGAATGAAGCCAAACAAATGGCTGCAGAAGCCAAAGCAACGGCTCAGGGCGCTATCAACGATGCCAAGTAGACAGTTAATGATGCTAAGACAATGGTTAATGATGCCCGCTCGACAGCCCAAGGCGCTATCAGCGATGCCCGGGCGACGGTTAACGATGTCAAATCAACGGCTTCCGGAGCAATCAATGATGCCAGAATGCAGGTTAATGACGCGCGAGGCGTGGTTGCCGACGTATTGCCGCAAGATGAAAGTGCAAACGATAGTTTTGTAGAAGACTATGTGGCCCCCTATGAGGACAGCATTAACTCCGATAGCAAAGTTTATGAGCAGCTTCCCGCTG
>CATGXW010000305.1 GCA_949542085.1 uncultured Alphaproteobacteria bacterium | reverse complement strand
AAATATCATTACCAAAACACAGTATTTTTTCATAAATGTTTCCTTTCATATTTTATATAGTAAACACCCTTAAAATAAAGTCAATCAATCATTAAAAGTTGTTCTGAAAATATATTTCATTATTTTAAGATGAATACTTGCGCCACCCCAAAAACAAACCTATATGAAAAGCAGGTTATTCTCTTTAGGAACTCATATGCCACTAAAAAATGAAGACTATTTTATTCCCATTAAAGCCGGACGAAAACAATCCCCTGCCCTACAACAAGATGAAAAACTGCAACACCAACTTGTCGATTGGGCAAAGGAAATGCTGGCCGAAAGCCGTTCCGAATGGGAGGATATGCGGACAACCACGGTTAACGCTGCCATCGCCAGTAACAGGAAAGCGGAAGCGATCAAAAGAGGAATGCTTCGTGATAAGAAATACGCACCGTTTCGGGAGTATTTCGCTTCTGTTCAACGGCAAAAATTTCTTGAATATCAAGAAGTCGGACACAAATTATCTGCCAACGGATTTGCCGTTTGGTTTTTGGAAAACCAATCCCGAGATATTGACATTCCCTACAAAGAAAGCAATCGTTTACATAAATTAATCCAATTAGCGGAAGAGAATAACCGCATACTTAAAAATCAAAGGTAAAATGCAAAATAATTAATTGGTTTCCAGTGAAATACCAAACGGAGGCATTATTTTATGCACATCACGGCGTCAATGGTTGTCAAACACGTTCAAAGACAATATAAATGCTGTAGATATTGGAGAATTATGCATGATTTTTTCGAAATTTGAACGGCTTGTCGCCTCACGTTATTTGCGGGCAAAGCGCAAGGAAGGCTTTATTTCCGTCATTACCGGTTTTGCATTCACCGGTATTGCCCTCGGTGTGGCTACCCTGATTATCGTGATGTCGGTTATGAACGGTTTTCGTCACGAACTTCTGTCCCGTATTCTCGGCATTAACGGGCATATCGGCATTATGTCGCCGCTCGGTTATCCCTTTAACAATTACAAACAGGCCATTCAGGATTTGGCAGATATTGACAACGTCAGAATCGTGATTCCGCAAGTGGAAACCCAGCTTCTGGTTTCGGCAGGCAAAGCTGCCGAAGGCGCCATGGTCAGGGGTATTTCCGCCGAAGATTTGGTCAAAAAGCCGATTTTGGAAAAAGCATTCAAAACCGTCGATCTTAATGATTTTCACGATGATAACGTGGTGATGGGTATTCGTCTGGCAACAAAAATGGGGGTTGTCCCCGGTGACAAAATCACCCTCATCTCCCCCAACGGAAAAGTCACTGCTTTCGGCACGGTTCCGCGGATGAAGTCTTATCAGGTTATCGGCACTTTTGAAGCCGGTATGTATGAATATGACTCCAACTTTATTTTTATGCCTTTGGAAGCGGCACAAAAATATATGGGGCTGAATGACGCCGTTACGCACATTGACGTAACTCTTGATGATGACAATGCCTTAAAAACCGCGCGCAGAACCATTGAAGAAAGTATTGGTCTTGGGGCTTACGTTTACGACTGGC
>CATGXW010000304.1 GCA_949542085.1 uncultured Alphaproteobacteria bacterium | reverse complement strand
CTATTGGACTCTTGCCTGGATCACGGTTTAGTCTGGGACTATGACCAACACCTTTGCCGAAATGATTGTCTAAGCTGGAATGACATTCAAAAATGCATCCCTCTTTAAATCACTAAATAACAAACATATACTGGAAGAGAAAAAGCGCGCCGCCGCCGGTGTCACCGCTCCGGCCTGCGGATTATACCTGACTAAAGTCGTGTATTAAACTGTGCGAACAACCTGCTTAATCGTTTCGGCAAACAACTCACGCAATTGCGGCCTCAAGCGATAATAAGCCGTCACCAACTCCAAAGTTTCCGCGCGAAATAACGGGTCTTCATCCAGAAAAAACGTCGGTTCTATTTCGCCTTTGCCATTATAACGCAGCATCCGCGGACTATTATCAGAAATTTCATTATTCATTCCCATAAAAAAATAATTGGGTTCTACCCCCAACACTTGACACATATCCCAAATCCGACTGCCGCTAAGACGGTTCACACCATGCTCATATTTCTGAATCTGCTGAAAAGTCAACCCCAGTTTTTCCGCCAATTTTTCCTGTGATAGATTGAGCACCAAACGACGTTGGCGAAGTTGACGACCGATGTGCATATCAACCGGGTTAGCCGAACCATCAGACATCCGACCGCGACACATTTTAGGAGAACGGGAACGAACATAAGCCATGATAAACTCCTTTCACTTCCGCAAAAGGCGCGGATTTTAACAAAACACTAAGGAAATGTTGAAGCTGATACGGTTAAATACAGCCTCAACACCACCTCTTAAGGGATAAATGCATAAAACATCTAAGTAAAAAAAATCCACCTTAATCTCAGAAAAGGTGGAGGGGGTTCAAAAACCAAACACGTGGCCAGACTTATTCGGCCTCCTATAAAAGGAAGCACTTATATTCATCTCACCCCTCCTTAAGAGAGGCTTAAGCTCCCTAATATAGGAAGCTATAGGTAATATCGTGTTTGAGTTTTTGAAGACTCCACAATCGGCTACCACCCCGATTGCATTTATCATAATATAGTTATTTAAAATTTTTGCAACCTTTTAATTTGCATAAAAGAACCAATACTACTCAAAAGCTTCATCATCAAATACCATTCCTAACACTTTTTGTGCCACGGCATAGTCAAAACCAGCACGCACCAAAACAGCCAAATCTTTCTGCCGATATTCTTTTCGAGCGGTCTCGTCCCCTCGAAACGGTCCGATTTTTTTCTTCTTTGCCAACTTTAAGGCCAGTTCTTCCGGATTATACTCTTGTTCAGCCAACAGACGTTCCGTCTCATCTTCAGAAATTCCCTTTTGCAGCAGCTTCCCTTTTATATAGCGCGCAGCCTTTCCGGCCGCCAGATAATCGCGAATTTTCAACTCCGCAAATCGATTGTCATTCAAATAACCATAGCGTTCAAAATCAGCTAAAAGTTCTTCAATCCATCCCAAAGCTTCCGAAGTGTCATACCCGGGATTCTGGTAAGCATAATCATTTACGCGACGCATTAACACCTGTCGCAAATTACCGACAGAAGATTCAAACCTCTCCAAAT
>CATGXW010000303.1 GCA_949542085.1 uncultured Alphaproteobacteria bacterium | reverse complement strand
ATACCATTCCGTGGATTCCCCAAGACTGCGCTTATCATATTCTGCAACAAACCGGTGACCTGCCAGAATGGCATCCGTTGGTCAGTGGGCAACCGCTGTCGGCAGAGCGTTCCGTCAAAGGCAAAGTCATTAATGAAAACCTCGTTCCCGAAGATGAATGGGAAGACCATATCATAGAGGAAGAAGATGTCTGACAATTGGCTTGATGACGAATACGACCCACAGTCTCGTTTTGATAATATGGACGGCGTAGAATCCGAATTTTGGAAAAAGAAAAAACTCGAGGAAATGACGCGTCAAGAGTGGGAACTACTGTGCGACGGTTGCGGAAAATGTTGCTTAAATAAACTTGAAATCCGCCGTAAAATTAAATTTACCCGCACACATTGCCGTTTTTTGGATTGCCAATCTTGTTTATGCAAAATTTATGAACACCGTTTTAAACAAGTTCCGGATTGTCGGGATATTAACCTTGAAGCTGTACGGGAACAACCACGCTGGTTGCCCAAAACCTGCGCATACTGGCTGTTGGACAACGGGTATGACCTGCCGGAATGGCACCCTCTCCTTACCGGAAAAGCGGCATCCGTCCACGAAGCCGGCATGTCTTTGCGTGGGCGAAACACTGTTTCTGAAAGTGGAATAGACGACTATGAAAATTACATTATTGACTGGTCAGACCTTTGACATTCAGGAACATCTGGATTTTGACATTCAGGTTGTGCGGGCGGCACAAGCCAAACGATTAACTTTGCGCATTGATGAAAAAAAACATCTTCCGGTTTTAACCATTCCGCCTCGCTGTTCTTCCAAAAAAGCCCTCGATTTTGTTCAGCGCAATCAGGATTGGATAACCAATATGCTAGCTCGCCTGCCTCAGGCTCAAAAATTTACAAATGGTGAAACCATTAATATTCTGGGAAAAAACTATATCATTACCCATCGCCCCAAAGAACGAGGCGGCGTTTTTTTCGAAGAAGACACGTTGGTCGTCTGCGGAGCTAGCGAATTTATGCATCGCCGTATTTGCGATTTTTTGAAAAAACTGGCACATGACAAATTTTTGGCCGCATCTAAAAAAACCGCGGCAAAAATCGGATGTATCGTCAATTGTGTCAGCATCAAAGACACCAAGTCCCGTTGGGGCAGTTGTTCCAGCAAAAACAACCTCAACTACAACTGGCGGGTTATTTTAGCACCTCGTTATGTCTTCAACTATCTGGTTTGCCACGAAGTTTCTCATTTGGTTCATAAAAACCACTCTGCTTTTTTCTGGAACTGTGTCAAAGAACTCTGTCCGGATTATGAAGAGGGGCGCGCCTGGCTCAAAGTCAGAGGCAAAGAACTTTATCGTTACCTGTGATTCCCACCCTTGACTTGTAATATAAAATCTTGAAAAAGAAGAAAAAGCTTTCCGCTTAATGAAAGAGGAACGCTGGCGTCGCGGCAAAGGCATGAAAGGCCTCAAAGACTAATAAAACCCGTCCTTTTAAGGGCGGGTTTTTGTTGTTAAAAGTAATCTTTATTGATTTTTTAAAATTATTACCCTAT
>CATGXW010000302.1 GCA_949542085.1 uncultured Alphaproteobacteria bacterium | reverse complement strand
AGGAACCGGTGACATCCCAATACAAATTTTGAACATCTTCAAACGAGGTAAGAATGTGATGGGCCAAATAATGGAACGTATAGGTGTAAACGCCGCTTTCCAAAACTTGTCCGTTCTCGGGAATCATATAAAAAGCATTGTCGCCTTCCGTAATCTTATAGGGAAATTCTTGTCCGTTGATTTGCACATCAATGATGCTGTAATCAATTTTTGTTCTTGTATTGTCTGGGGCAAAGGCATATTTGGGCAGAGGTTTGGTCAATCCGTTCTTGAGCTTGTTTCCGTCAGCCAAAACGACAACAATTTCTTCAATCTTTAGCGTTCCGTCCGGTAAAATTTCCAAATTGCTTCTCAGGTACGGGATATGTTCCAATGCCGGTGCCGTAATTTTGATGTTGTCGATGGGCAGGGTAACATTAATCATCGGAACATCGGGAGAATTCCATTCCTGAAGCAGCGTGGGAGGAAGAGATGATTCTGCGGGTGTTTCTGATGAGGCTTGAATATCATTCCTTTGATTTTGAACATTTTCCTTGTTGCGGATGCGTTGCATCGCCTGATCATAAATTTTTTCGAATTCACTTTTTCCTTGATGCTTCATCAGCGCTTTTGTTTGTTCGCTGGGTTCGGCGTGAAAGGCGCTCGTGTTGATTTTGTCAGCATCTTCAATAACGGTTTGAGTAATGCGTTCTTGTAAAAAATCTTCAAACTCGTCAAGCGTCACATTATAAAGCTGCGGCGTGTGGTTTTGTTTGGTGTTTTGAGCCTGAGGAACAGCGTTGACATCAAAAACCTGTTTGATTTTCGCTTGTGTGTGTAAAGGGATTAAACAACTGAAACATATTGCAAGAAAAAGTTTCTTCATAAAAAATACCCGTTGTTAACAATTAAAACATAATTGGTATTATAACTTAAAGTTATTAAAAAGTTATAAAAGGAGACTATGTCATGCAAAACAATATAGCGGCGATCGTTCTGGGGGCGGGAAAAGGGACACGTATGAAATCCGACTTGCCCAAAGTGATGATGCCTGTGGACGGCAAACCGATGATTCGCCATATTTTGAATATGTTAAAAGAAGCCGGAGTGGAAAAAGTTGTGACGGTAATCGCTCCGGATGGTGAGTTGGTTAAAAAAGAGGTTGCGCCGTTACCGACATGTGTTCAGGAAAAGCAACTCGGAACCGGACACGCGGTTTTATCGGCTCGTTCGGAATTAGTCGGTTTTAAGGGAGACGTTCTGGTTATTTTCGGCGACCAACCGCTATATACGGCAGAAACGGTTCAGCGCCTTGTTCAAAAACGTCGGGAAGGCTATGCCGTTGTTTGTCTTGGTTTCAGGCCGGCAGATGCGGCTCGCTACGGTCGTTTGGTGATGGAAGGCAACAATCTGAAGCGTATTGTCGAATATAAAGATGCCTCGGAAGAAGAGCGGGCGATTAACTTCTGCAATTCCGGCATGATGTGCTTTGACGGCGAAACAATGTTTGATATTTTGGATACCATCAGTAATGAAAATGCCGCCGGTGAGTATTATTTAACAGATGCGGTGGA
>CATGXW010000301.1 GCA_949542085.1 uncultured Alphaproteobacteria bacterium | reverse complement strand
ATAACGAAACGGCCGGTCGGATTGACTAAAAGATTATGCTCTTCGGGCATCCAGCCGTCAGGCAGAACTTCAGATAAACAGGTTTTGACAATATGACGTATTTCTTCAAGAGAAATGTTTTCTTGATGTTGGGTTGAAACAACGATTTTTTCGAGACCAACGGCTTGTCCGTTATTATCATAGCGGACGGTTACCTGACTTTTTGCGTCCGGTTCCAGTCCTTTAAACGTTTTGTTGTGGCGATAATTTCCCAGTTTTTGCAAAATTTGGTGCGACAGACTGATTGCCAAAGGCATGTACGCACTGTTAAAGCCATGTTCGTTTTTGGCGTATCCGAACATAATTCCCTGATCACCGGCGCCGTCTTTGTCAACGCCAAGGGCGATGTCTGCCGACTGGCAATGTAAATGGTTTTCTATTGTCAGGGTTTGCCAATTGAAGTCTGATTGTTCGTAACCGATGTTTTTGACTGTTTGGCGAACGGTTTGTTCAATTTCTTCATGACTGACTGAGGCGGGGCAAGATGTTTCTCCGGCCAGAACAACCCGGTTGCTTGTTGCCATCGTTTCAATCGCCGTGCGAGATGTTTTTTCTTTTGATAAGAACAGGTCAAGCAGGTTATCCGAAATGGCGTCACAAACTTTATCCGGATGTCCTTCCGAGACTGATTCACTGGTAAATAAAAAACTCATGGTTTCGTCCTTTGCAAATTTATATGTATCATAAAAAAAAGCTGGCAAAAAGCCAGCTTTTTTTGCAGATTCGAGCTGTTTATTCTTCGTCGCTGTTGTTATATGTTGTTTTTGACATGGCGACGATGAGGTCGAAAAGGTGTTTGGCCGCTTTGCGGTTAGGAATTTTGTAGTAAGCCTTAACCAGTTCAATTGTTTCTTGCTTCTGCATGGGATCCGAATCAAATTGAACCTCGTCTTCTTTTAAGAATGTTTGCGGACAGTCAGGAATGCTGAAAGTACGCGGACTTTGGCTTGCAACATCTTTGTTCATATCTTCATAAAAGAAACTGACAGGAACTTCCAATACCTTGCTGATATCCCACAGACGGCTGGCTCCGACACGGTTCATTCCCCGTTCGTATTTTTGTACCTGCTGAAAAGTTAAGCCTAACAAAGAGGCTAATTTTTCTTGGCTTAGACCGAGAAGTGTTCTTCTTAAGCGGATGCGGTTTCCGACATGGACATCAATAGGATTTGGGTCGCCCAACGGAGTGCGGCCACGGCTAGATTTTCTATTTGTTTCTTTAATCATGCGTTGTATCCTTAATTGCTTATCGTATAATATCTATTCATAAAGATTTCGAGGCTTTTCGTCAATAGGTTTTTTATATAATATATTGTATTGACAAATGCTGTTTTAGCAAAATTTGTTTCTTTAACTAGCTGATTTGGGGTTCTTTTTTGTATGGAGTAGGTAATTGATTGATAACAGCAGGCCGCAGATTAATAAAATTGTCAAATTTCCGAATCGACTGTAGGTTGTGGAAAACTGTGGTTGTTTGGGTAATTTGGCGTCTAAGAAAGCGCTTTTGTTTAGTTC
>CATGXW010000300.1 GCA_949542085.1 uncultured Alphaproteobacteria bacterium | reverse complement strand
ATATCAAGTTTCAGGGGAAATTGTTTTATGGGTTACTTGATACAGAACCCTCGCTAATAGATTGGCGGGGGTTCTTTTTTTGTATCTCTTGTATATCAAGAAGAGAAAATTGTTCTCCCGTTGGTCGCTCGTTTCGTAGGGTTCAAACGTCGCCACAGGCTCGTTTTCACCAACTAGCAACAGCATGTACGTTTTTGTGCACTAGGATTTTCAGCTTTTCTATTTTTGCTTCTACTCATCTCAAATATCAAGTTTCACGAGAAATTGTTTTATGGGGTATAAGTGTTTTCGGAGAATTTGAACATATTCCTAACCGGTTCGTATTGGACAATACGAACCGGTTAGGTTTTTTTGGGGTTAGTAAATTTGTTTGAGGGTTTTGTTTATATTTTCAGGAGACGGGGTTTGAAATTTATTTTTGAAGTAAAGAAGCATGTATAGTCGTGTGGCATAGGTAAGACCATGCTGTGTATCTTTTGATTGATTAATTAATTCAATCAATTTGTTTCTGTTTATTTTTTCAAATTTGCAGATTTCGCTCAGAGAATCCCATTCTTGGCAACACAATCTCATGCTGGTGCGGCGATCGCCAACCTTTATTATTTTATTTGATAACTTGCTCATTTCTAGCCATTGGTTGTGAGTTAATGATGTTTCTAACTTAATAATTATATCAAGAAAATCTTATTTGCAACAAAAAATTGAAAAATATTTGGTGTGATTCTTTATTGGGTAGTGTTTTGTTGGACAAAATGAGGGTTTGTGTGTCTATAACTTGTCGTAAATTCTGGCGGCTTTGTCTGATGTTTGCAGAGCAAGGATGTGACTCAACAAGAGTCTTTGCAAGGGATTCGGAAAAAATAAAAATAAAAAATATGATTTTTTTCTCTTGCAATCTTTGTTTGTCTATGTTAAAAGGAGCTCACAAGAATTGTCGGACGGATGTTTGCTGTTGGCAATTTGGATATAAAACATATTGCAATCCCCTAGAAAATGTAGGACTTTGCTGAGTTTAACTTTTAGATGGCAGGCTTAATGGTTGAGTTTGCCGTCTAGTTATAGGAATAGTATTTAAAATGATGGATACACAAAATATCAGAATTCGCCTCAAGGCTTTTGATCATCGTTTGCTCGATTTGTCTACAAAAGAAATCGTTCATACAGCCAAAAGAACCGGGGCTAATGTCAGAGGTCCGATCCCTCTGCCCACTCAAATCGAGAAATTTACGGTGAACTGCTCTCCGCACGTTGATAAAAAATCTCGTGAACAGTTCGAAATCCGTACTCACAAGAGACTTCTCGATATCGTAGATCCGACACCGCAGACAGTTGATGCTTTGATGAAGCTGGATTTGGCTGCCGGTGTTAATGTTGAAATTAAACTGTAATTAATCTAACCAATGTTGGCATTTGAAAGACAGTGTCAACCAATTGAAAAGGAAAAACTAATAATGCGTACGGGTCTAATCGCAAAAAAGCTTGGAATGTCACGCGTGTTTGAAGCAGACGGAGCTCATGTTCCTGTTACTGTTTTGGCCGTTGATGGTTTGGAAGTTGTCGATGTCAGAACCATGGAG
>CATGXW010000299.1 GCA_949542085.1 uncultured Alphaproteobacteria bacterium | reverse complement strand
GTTTAGGAGTTGGTTTCGGCGCCGGCTTTTCGACTTTCTTCACCGGCTTTTTCGGCTGCGGAGCAACCAAAAAATCCTTCTTCGGCGCCACCGGAGCTTCATCTTTTACATCAACTTTTTTCTCCGGCGTTTTTTCCGTTTTCGGCTGCGGTTCTGGCTTTGCTTCATCTTGTGTATATTGTTTCTCAATTTTACGCTTAACCGTGCTGGCGGCTTTATCCTCTTTACCTAATTCAGCCTTAGGCGGAAGATTTGTCATCTCCGAAATTTTGACATCTTTCAAATCAATAATTATCGGCACCTGCCCCTCTGTCGGACGATTAGACCAAAACAACGGCAAATCAACCACACAAATGAGAAATGCAACGACATGCAAAGCTATCGATTTTTTCAGAGGCGTATTCATTGATTACTTTTTCTTCCCTCTTGTTTGAGCTTTCGGCTCAGTCTTTAGACCGACCTTTTCAAAACCGGCCTCTTTCAACATGGCCATCAACCCGATAATCCGCCCGTATTGAGCCCCCGTATCTCCGGAAATCGTCACAGTCAACTCACTGTTAGCTTCACGCAAAGCATTCAACTTGGCAACAATTTCCTCAGCGGGAATTTCTTTTTCGCCAATATAGTAATACCCTTCCTTATCGACACTGATATTGATGGACGTATCCTTCCCTTCCATCGCTTTGCCACCGACTTTTGGCAAATCAAGCGCAATACCGGAAGTCATCAACGGTGCCGCCACCATAAAGACCACCAACAACACCATCATAACATCCATCAAATTGGTGATGTTGACATTGGCGTTGCGTTGATAGCGATTGGAACGGCGACTGTTTTGAGCATTAAAAACCATTATTATTCTCCAGCCATATCGGCCTTGATTGCTGTGTCATCAATTTCACGAGAAAGAATACTTGAAAACTCGGCCATAAAGTTTTCCAACTTTTTAGCAAAACGATCAATATCCGAACAAATTTTGTTATAAGCGACCACCGCCGGAATTGCGGCAATCAAACCAAAAGCTGTTGTAAACAAAGCCTCGGCGATACCGGGAGCCATTGCCGACAAAGAGTTGCTCTGTGTCGCGCCGATAGCGTTAAAGCTGTTGATGATACCCCAAACCGTACCGACCAATGGCGCAACAGAACCGGTTGAAGCCAAAAAACCCATACGAGTATCCAAAGCATCTAAATCCTTGTCCATGGAAACTGTCATCGCCTTCTCAATACGCTGTTGCAAAGAAACACCGCGCAAACCACGATCGGTTTTGGATTTTAAAATATTGGTGCGCTTCCACTCACGCATTGCCGCGACAAACATCGCAGCCATCGGATTATTCGGATGCTTACCGGCAGATTCATACAAACGATCAAGAGAACCACCAGACCAAAATTTCTCTTCAAATTTAGCCGAACGTTGCTTTAACTGGCTTAAAGTACCGAATTTTTCAAAAATAATCGCCCAAGACCAAACCGAAGCGGCAATAAGCCCGAGCATAACGACCTTAGTCACCAAATCAGAAGCCCAAACCAAATCCCACATAGACATTTGGGAAGCTGTTGTCGCAACATTGCTAAGTGTTTCTGT
>CATGXW010000298.1 GCA_949542085.1 uncultured Alphaproteobacteria bacterium | reverse complement strand
GCGACCTTGGATAAGGCCAGCAAAGATAACGAACGTCAGTTGTTGGCGATGAAAACCAAGAGCGGTAAGGATATTTGTTTTGTGCAGATTGCAGGTTTGGTCGCACGCCGTATTGTTTGCGACGCGACACCGGGACAGGAATATAAGGCCGGTGAACGCTTTGGTATGATTCGTTTCGGTTCTCGTTTGGACGTCTATTTGCCGGAGGGGGTTGAACCTCAGGTTGTTCTTGGGCAGACGATGGTTGCCGGCGAGAGCGTTATCGCTCGTTTGGATAGTGATGCTCCGGCTATGAAAGGCGAGGCATTCTAATGGAAAAAATCAATAATAAATTGATGTTGTCACGCCAGAGGTTGACAAGCCTTCCGTTTCGGAAAATCGCTCCGAATATTGTTACGATGCTGGCGTTATGCGCTGGTGTGACATCAATCCGTTATTCTATTCAAGAAGATTGGGTTAAGGCGGTTTTTTGCGTCTTTATCGCCGCTTTGTTTGATGGTTTGGATGGGCGTGTGGCTCGGATGTTGAAAGGGTCAACCAAGTTTGGTGCCGAGTTGGATTCTTTGTCTGATTTCGTCAGCTTTGGTGTGGCTCCCGCAATTTTGCTGTATCAATGGTCATTGTATGATCTGCCTAAATTCGGTTGGTTTTTTTGCTTGTTGATGTCAATCGGCATGGCGATGCGTCTGGCTCGTTTTAACACGATGTTGGATGAAGAGCCGCAACCGGATTATTGGAAGCATTTTTTTGTCGGCGTTCCGGCTCCGGCCGCTGCCGCGTTGGTGATGATGCCTGTCATGATCTCCTTTGATTTTCCAGAGTATACGTTGGTTCGTTCGCATGCTTTTTGCGCCACTTTGTTGGTGATGGTTTCGTTTTTGATGGTTAGCCGTTTACCGACGTTTTCGACGAAGAAGTTGAAAGTGCCAACTTATATGTTTATGCCGTTGATGCTTTTTGTCGCTTTGTTTGCAAGCTTCATTATCACTCAGCCGTGGTTCACTTTAGGAATTATGACGTTGATGTATGCGTTGTCTATTCCGGTGGGTGTGATTGTTTTCTTAAAGGAAAAGCATCATTTTGAGCGCTTAAACAAATAATTTTGTTGATTGAGAAAGCCTCTGAAATATCAGAGGCTTTTTTTTTATTGGCAGAAGATGAAAAAAATGCTAGAATCGGTTTGTTTATAGTAAAAGGAAGAATAATGCAGATTAATTTGATGGATGAAAACGGACAACCGGTAGATTTGAGCAAGGAAAGCAAAGCCAAGGCTTGGTTATTTGTTTTTCCCGGAAAAAATTTGAGCCTATCCGGACAAAATAATGACATGTCGCTTGTGCGACAAAAAGTTATGGCATCCATTGAAGGGGTGAAAAAAAGAGCGGAATATATGGGAATACGTTCTGGTGATGTGCGTTTCTTCGGAGCGTATTATGATGAGACGGAACGTCAATATATTTTGGATTATAATAATAACGGGACTATCAATTCCGGAGTGGCTAAGTTGGCCGACGATATTATTGAGGCTCGTCTTTGTTTTAAGGGAAATTTGCATAAACCGGCACAGGCCTCTGCGGAAATGTCCGG
>CATGXW010000297.1 GCA_949542085.1 uncultured Alphaproteobacteria bacterium | reverse complement strand
CTGTGCGGGCGCATGAAATGACGCAGTTCTTTATGTACTTGCAAATTTCGTGTTGCTGGCCAGAGTAACCCGATGGAGGGGCTAAACTTTTTTTGACAAGTTAAGTGGGACAAATATAGAAAGAAACATAGCGACATCTCCTAAATACCGCCATGTCTCAAATAATTCAGTCCATATTAAAGAAAAATGACGGTTATTTCAAAACCGTCACTCGCCAAAACAACTTGAAATGGGCATAGCAAATCACCCTGCCGATTTACGGTTTTTTTTAATCGCCAGGGTGACTGCCAGTACAAATTATTTCTTCAACAAAACTGCAAGAGTTGAACTGTGTTCGCTGTATGTGCTACCAGATACATCACCAAAATATTCGCATATTTTGAAACCGCTACCAACTGCCTCCTCTTCCAGTGCTTTTTTAGAAAAGTAAGTATCCCACAAATAGTAATTGCTTACTTTCTTCTTTGCGATAACCAATGTTTGGCGAAGTGTTACATTATCGGGGTATTTACAAGCCCTGTTTAATGCGATGTAGTTTTCTGGACACCAAAAGCCGCCGTCAGGACAGACTTCCCATGTTTGGCTTTCTTGAAAATTTTCAAGCTGGGTGAGAGAAAATACATCCAGCAAAAACCTTCCGCCGGGTTTGAGATGTTGGTAAATGATTTTCAATAATTGTTTTCGGTCATTTGTCGATAATGCCCCGAAGTCGCAGTAAATCATTGTTGCGAAGTCAAATTTTTTATCTAAAGATAATTTCAGATAGTCTTGATAAAAATAGTCAATAGGTAGTCCTTTTCTCTTTGCGCTCATCTGAGCATAATTTATAGAACGGTGTGAAAAATCAACACCTACAACCCTATACCCCTTTTTTGCATACCGCTCAGTATAAAGACCGGGGCCACATCCAATGTCAAGTACTGATGGATAGTGTTCTGAGGGAAGTATTTTGCTGATCCAATCAACTGATTTTTCAATAAACTCCAATTTTCTACTTGCTCCATCATAGTTTGGATTTAGATGGGCGTTAAGCATCTGTAGTGAAATGTGTTCATCATCCCAAAAAGGTATCTCTGTTTTAGTATAGAGAGGTGGCTTTTTGAAAAGCGGTGTTAATTCTGTTAGCATACAAGCTCTCCTTTCGTAATTGGACAAAATAAAAAGCCGTAGATTTTACTCTACGGCTAACTTCCTTAAAAAGATGAAAGATAGATAAGAGTAAAATAAAATCAAACAGTAGGCGCAGAAACAAAACTGTAAAAACAGTTGTTTCTTAACCTATTTAGTTGATTTTATCTACTCTTTTCCAGTCACGCCCATGCCACTGATTATGTGACATCTGATGTGCCGGACTTCATCACCTTTTCTTTTTTAATTTTATTGTTTTATTCTATCAGATGGATTTTCTTTTGTCAATGGTATATCCAAAAAAGTGAAATTAAATGCTACTTAAAAATAAAATCGTGTTTCGTTCTCATATCCCACCCCGAAATGTAAAATAATATAGAGGTGATGTGAGAATGTACCAATATGAAAAGCGCCTGGACTGTCATGCCCTGGGCCAAGAAATCAAGCGCAGACGAAAAG
>CATGXW010000296.1 GCA_949542085.1 uncultured Alphaproteobacteria bacterium | reverse complement strand
CTCCGGATAAATTGAAGAAAATCAAGGTCAGACGAAATCGGCTGAAAGAGCAGTTTTTGACGGAGATTGAAAAAATCTCGGGTATGGAAGCCAAAAGGGCGATTAAGTCGGGAAAATTGATTGCTGATCGAGATGTCGGTTCCGTTATCATTATTAATAAGGGAAAAGTTGTAACCTCTGTCTACAAATCTAAGGGAATGCAGATTACGGCTAAGGCTGAGGGATAGGAAAACGGTGCGTTTGGTCAAAGAATTGAGTTGATGAATGTTAAAAGCGGCAAGAAATTTTTTGCCAGAGTTGTTGATGCCGACACGGTTGAGATTGATGGGCAATAATCGGAAGGGGAGACGATTGATATGATGTGTTATAAAAGAAATTTGGGACAGAGTGCTTTGGTTTTGATGATGGCAACGTCGTTATCCGGTTGCGGTATGTGGTCCAGACTTCAGCAGGTTGGGCAGGAACCGCCTCTGTCACCGATTGTCAATCCCGTGGAAGAGCCGAATTATCTTCCGGTATCAATGCCGATGCCTGAAGTTAAGAAAACCAGTGGCGGTGCCAATTCTCTTTGGAAACCGGGATCAAGCGGGTTTTTTAAGGATCAGCGGGCGTCAAAAGTCGGTGATATTATTACAGTAAAAGTGTCAGCGAAAGACAATGCCTTGATGGAAAACGAAATGGAACAGAATCGAGATGATAACAAGGACAGTATGGGTATCGGCGCAATGTTTGGTTATGAGAGCTATATCAAGGATGTGTTGCCTGATGCTGTTCGTCCCGATGCTATGATTGATATTACGTCAAATCGTGAAATTTCCGGTGACGGTAAGATTGATCGTAAAGAGAAAATTGAAATGACGATGGCCGCGGTGGTCACTCAGGTTTTGCCTAACGGTAATTTGGTGATTGAAGGAACGCAGGAGATTCGAGTTAGTTATGAAGTTCGTCAGTTGACGGTGCGTGGTATTATTCGTAGGGCTGATATCAGTTCGGATAATACGGTTGAGTCGAGCAAGATTGCCGAACTTCGCGTTTCTTACGGTGGCAAGGGTGTGATTTCCGATGTTCAACAGCCGCGTTATGGACGGCAGATTTTGGATATCGTTGCGCCTTTCTAGACAAGTTCCCCTATTATTATGTATCCCCATTTTTAAGGAAAAATCTCCCCATTTTTTCTTAAAAACAATAACTCCGAAAGGAGTTTTCTTTCTGGCAAGCCTGCCTTTGTTTTTCCCCAAGGCAAAGGCAGGTTTGTAAGAAAATAAAAACAATAAAAATGATTAATTATCTGAGGAAATAGAAAAATGAAGACAACAGTCACTCAAATTAAAGATGCTGAAAACGAAGCCGTTATTTTGTTGAACCACGCTCTTGATCTTGCAAAAGCATCTACCAGCAAAAGCGATAATGTTAAATTGTTGGCCTTGGATAATAATTTGAAATTGTGGGTGCAGATCGAAACATCCATGAAAAGTGCGAAAAATTTGCTTCCTCAGGAAATCAAGGATAATTTGTTGAAGTTGTCGAAATTTGTTGAGCGTCTGACTTTGTCAAAAGGTGTGCAAATGAGCAAGTCAGATTATGACTG
>CATGXW010000295.1 GCA_949542085.1 uncultured Alphaproteobacteria bacterium | reverse complement strand
AGTCGTAGGTGCATTCCACCACGGTTTTGGCGCTTTCATTGACGAAGCGCACCGGACGGTTTTCTGCGTTGTAGGCGACTTGCCAGATTCCGGTGGATGTCCTGATCAATGTCTGATTGCCGTCCGCGTCGTGAACCGGTTCAAAGGCGGCTTCTTCTCCGCGCTCGATGGCGGTGTATTGGTTGAGCGGGCCGGTTGTGTAGGCGGTCGCTTCTTCCGCGTCTTCCCGCGCGGTTTTCCGGTTGCCGATGTTGTCGTAACTGTAGCCGTATGTCCTGCCGCTGACGGTGGCAGAGGCCAGTTCGCTCCGGCTGTTGCAGGCAAAGCTGTCGTTGACGGTATTCCCCTGGCGGGCCGTGCGCCGCGTGACGGGCCTTGCCAGGCTGTCGTAAGCGTATTCCCTCGTTACGGTTGCATTTCCGGCTGTGTCCGTCATGCTGACGACTCGACCGGCTAGGTCGGTTCGAGTCGTGACAGTGTTGTCGTGGCCTATTCTAAATAATTTCAAAAAAATAAGTGAATTATATTTAAAATTTATTATAATTAAAATTATCAAATAAAAAAAGAACTAAACATTATTCATATTCTTTTAGCTTCTACCGATCTCGAATAAATTAATCTCACTTCTTTCGCATGAGAATCGAATAATATTACTATTTCTCTAATCTTATTACTGTAATCATATCCTTTCACAATCATCTTGATATTAAAACTATCTATATCATAGACTGAAATAATCTTACGAAAACTGCGATTTTGAGTTGGTGGAATATCACCAAAATCAGACCAAAGGGCTATTGATAAATTAGTATCGTCACGGCTTATATTCATATACTCTAAACCATCTGTTGTCTGCCATGTCCCGTAAATCCATTTTGGCATTTTGGAAGCGTTAAAATCAACGATATACTTATGAGATTGGTTAATTTGTACTGGAAATGTCTTTTTATAAATGTCACAATCCGAAAAATCTATTATAAGAGTTTCATTTTTTAAATGTTGAAAAATTGAGAATTTAATATTTGTCCAACTGCTACGCATCCAAAATGACAAGTATTCATCACTTAATTTAATTGGAATTAACACACATTTTTCATCTCTTAATACATCAAATATATCAATACTAATTGATTTTCTGTTTCTTTTTATTTCAAGACAATAATCTAGAAAAACAGAAAAATTCCACTTGCCAAGATACTTTTCCCACAATTCAGGACAAATATTAATTTTCATATTAACTAATTATGTTTATTTTTCCAAAATTCATCGAAACCATTTGGCTTTGCTTTTGATATAGTTTTCCCATTAGGATCTTTCATGAGGACTCTATCAGGGTTATTAGGATCAGGTTTCATTTTTTTAAATTCATTGGGAGTTCCTGCCGGAAATCCGACAAGATTTCTTTCGCCTTTGTTCCGACTTCCTCCGAAACCTCGACGAGAAAAACAAAGTTTTCTAACGCAATCTTTGAGAGGAGTTCTTATAAGGAAACACGAATTTCGCCTTTCTTCAATAATTAAATATAAATTTTAAATAATAGTTATATTTTTTCACCAATTTATAAAATTTTAGCCTATAATTAATTTTTCAATAAATCTAGATATGGATA
>CATGXW010000294.1 GCA_949542085.1 uncultured Alphaproteobacteria bacterium | reverse complement strand
GCTGTCCCAAATGCTTTTGCCGAGAAGCTGCTGTCCTTCGTGAGCAATAATCTGGAATTCCGGTCGTTGTTTTTTGGCGTAGTCTGCGAGCATGAGGATGTTTGCCCGCATATTGTCTCTATAATTGATAATTTTTTCAGGAGGTTCCTGCATGCCCAACAATGTTTCTTCATGTGTGTACGGATTGGGTTCCGTAAAACCATACAAGCCTGCTCCGGCCTTTGTGGAAAAGGCCAGAGAGGCAATCATGGCGCTTAAAATAAAATGTTTTTTAAGTGACAACATCGGCTTGGTGTTTTCCAGTCCTTTCAGGGATTTCAGCAACATCAAGAGCAATGCGCAACAGTTCGGTCAGCATTGTCAACGGTTCCGCATTCAGGTTGTCTTTGCTGTAACGCTCCAGATAAACACGAATGGTGGCTCCGCTGGAGCCTGTTCCCGACAGACGGTAGACGATGCGAGAACCATCTTCAAAGGTGATAATCAAACCGTTTTTCGTTGTGCTGTGATCTACGGGATCATTATAGACGAACGGGGCGGCATTTGCGATTTTGAAGCTGTTTAGTTCTTTGCCGTTAAGCGAGGGGAGCTTGTTTTCCAAGTCAGCCATCAGTTTATCGGCAACATCGGTTGAAATTCCTTCAAAGTCAAAACGCATATAATAGCTGCGTCCGTATTTTTGCCAGTGTTCACGAGTAATCTCTTCAACGGATTTTCCTGTTGCGGCAATGATGTTCAACCAGAATAAAACCGCCCAGATACCGTCTTTTTCACGAATGTGAGACGAGCCCGTGCCGAAGCTTTCTTCCCCGCAGAAAGTAATTCTGTTGGAATCCATAAGATTGACGAAATATTTCCAGCCGGTCGGCACTTCATAGTAACCGATGTTGTGGGCTTTGGCTACACGAGCAACGGCGGAAGACGTGGCCGCGGATTTTCCGACGCCGTAGATGCCGTTTTTATAAGCGGGAATAAGTTTGAAGTTATCCGTTAAGATTGCTAAACTGTCGCTGGGTGTAACAAAGAAACTTTTGCCCAGAATCATGTTGCGATCGCCATCGCCGTCATTGGCGGCAGCAAAATCAGCGGCGTGGTCAGAGAACATAAAGTCTACCAATTCTTTGGCATAGACCAAATTGGGATCGGGATGAAGTCCGCCAAAATCCGGTAACGGAACCGCGTGGACGACAGAGCCTTTCGCAGCGCCGAGAACTTCTTCAAAAATACGGATGGCATAGGGACCGGTTACCGCATTCATCGCATCAAAACGCATGGTGAAGCCATTGGTAAACAATTTTTTTATGGCGGCAAAGTCAAAGATGTGCTCCATCATTTCGACATAATCGTTGACGGGATCAATCACTTCGATTTCCATATCGCCAAGTTTTTGCGAGCCTAGACGGGATAAATCAATATCCGGCGCGTCAAAGATTTTGTATTCGGAAATCTGTTTGGATGTTTCGAAGATTTTATCACTGATGGAGGTCGGAATCTGTCCGCCTGTTTCATTGGCGTATTTAATGCCGAAGTCGCCGTTTTCTCCTCCGGGGTTATGGGAAGCGGAAAGAACAAAGCCTCCGTCTGTTTTATTTTTGAGCAGAATGTTTGATGACGCGGGG
>CATGXW010000293.1 GCA_949542085.1 uncultured Alphaproteobacteria bacterium | reverse complement strand
TTGGGTATGGTTATCGAACGCTTGGCTTTCATTTTCGGCGGCGCGATATTCCCCTTAAGCATTTATCCGCAATGGTTTGTCGATATCGCCCGATGGACGCCTTTTTATTCCATTTATTATCTGACAATCAAACTGGTTTACGACTTTTCATGGGCAAACCTTTTTGAGGCGGCTTTGCTCAACACACTTTGGGTTGGCGCCATTGTCGGATTCGTTGTATTCGCATACGGAAAACTCATTAAGAAAGTAGATGTCTATGGCGGCTGATTTTTTAAATAACCTGAAACTTTTTTTGTTCATCCAAAAAAGCAACATCAAAACCGCTTTTCAAAACAAAGCCGACGCTTTTGTAAATGTCCTGATGATGCTGATTAACAACCTCGCCTTTTTCTTCATGTGGTGGGTGATTTTTGAATACAAAGACAACAACATCAACGGCTGGGGCATCGGCGAAATGGCTCTGCTCTATATGGCCATAAACAACGCTTTTGCAGGCTTTGCTTTATTCGCCCGCGGCATTCAAACCCTTCCCGAATATATTGACAACGGAACACTGGACAACTACATCACTTCCCCGCGCAACCCGCTGTTCATGATTGCCACCTCCGAATCAACCTTTGCCAACTGGGGAGATTACCTGACCGGCTTTATCGCCTTTTTTATTTCCGGCTATTTAAGCGTTTCCAGTTTCTGCACCATGTTGATTGTCAGCTTTCTGGGCTTTGTCTTAATGGCTTCATATAGATTGATTATGTCTTCTCTCGCATTTTTCATTAAAGACAGCCAGCGATTGGGAGACAACATCTTTATGGCTTTCATCACATTTTCAAGCCAACCTGCGTCCATTTTCACAATGGGATGGTACAAAGTTTTGTTTTTAACCGTTATTCCTGCCGGATTTATTTCTTTCTATCCGGTTGAACTCATCAAAAAATTCAACTGGACAGACTTAGCTGTTTTGTGCTTCGGCACATTGGTCTTTTTCCTTCTCGCCACCCGTTTTTTCTATTTCGGCTTGCGCCACTACGCTTCCGGAAACAAATTTGGTGTAAGATAAGGAAAATATATTGACAACCCCTGATGTTACACTTAGGCTTGAAAACAGAAA
Source organism: uncultured Alphaproteobacteria bacterium (assembly GCA_949542085.1). GTDB lineage: Bacteria > Pseudomonadota > Alphaproteobacteria > RF32 > CAG-239 > CAZU01. The sequence goes on along the minus strand of CATGXW010000293.1, from coordinate 515 downwards.
AAACTTATGGAGGACTTTCTTATGAAAAAATTAGCATATATTGTTCTGGTTGTCATAATTTTGCTGGCAATCAGCTATTTCGTAAAACAGGAAACACCTGCTGCGGAAGAAACTCCTTCTGCACCTGAAGCGGCTCTTGTTGAAGATGAAAACGACGGTGTTGACGCCGAGGCAATCAGCAACATGACAATTGAAACGGAAAACGCTGAAATCGTCAGTGATGGTGAAGTTGTGGATGAAGAAATCGAAGAAGACAACCCGTCAGAAACATCTGATGATGACGAAACCATTATAACAGAATAACAATCATAAAATCAAAAATCAGGCTGCTTTAAACAGCAGCCTTTTTTGTTGCAATCTTGAAAAAAAATCCTATCTATAAACAAGAATAAAAAGATGAAAGGAATAAAATATGAAAGTTGGAATTATCGGTGCCGGCGGTGTCGGCAGTGCAACAGCCTTTGCGTTAATTATGCGTGGCGTTGCCAGAAAAGTGGTTTTAGTTGATGCTAACG
>CATGXW010000292.1 GCA_949542085.1 uncultured Alphaproteobacteria bacterium | reverse complement strand
AAAGCTGGCGGCGGTGTAAGCGCCGATGCCTTTGAGACGCAAAACCTCGTCTTTGGTATCGGGAAATTGTCCGGCGTATTGGTTGACGATTGTTTGGGCTGTGGTATGAAGCGAGCGAGCTCGTGAGTAATATCCCAATCCTTGCCATTGTTGATAAACATCATCAATTGATGCTGCGGCAAGACTCTGAATATCGGGAAAGCGTTGCATAAATTTATCGAAATAGGATAAAACGGTTTTGACGGTTGTCTGCTGAAGCATGAATTCGGAAATTAAGACGATGTACGGATTGGGATGTTTTCCGCCTTTGAAACGCCAAGGAAGATCACGTCCGTTGTGAGCATACCAATTGAGGAGTAATGTCGATAAATCTGTCATGCGGTAAAGATAGCTTGTTTGAATATGTTTGTCTATAGGTGAATTGGTAAAGATATTTTATCAGGTGATATAAAAAAATTCACATTATGAAAATTAATACTGGACAATATAAAAAATATACATTATAAGTTCTTTCGTTCGCTGATGCTCGGGTAGCTCAGTTGGTAGAGCAGAGGACTGAAAATCCTCGTGTCGGCGGTTCGATCCCGTCCCCGAGCACCATTAAATAAAAAACGCACCTTTACGGTGCTTTTTTTATTTTAAATTGTGTTGAAAATGGATAAAAAAACAGCCCGAGCATTGTCATCACAACACCGGGGCTGTTTCTTTTATGGATATGAATTAGGCAGCTTTATTTTGTTTTTTTGCAGCAAATTCATTCATTGTATTGATGACATAATCCAAATCTTCATTATCCAAGTATGGTGTCATCGGGATTGACAGAACAGTCTTGGAGAGTTTTTCACAAACTGGCAAGCTGCGGGTGTTCCACTTTGCATAAGCTGTTTGAGTGTTGACCGGACGCGGATAGTAAGCACCGCACGGGATACCGTTTTCTCTCAGGTATGTCATCAGCTCGTCACGTTCTTCACAGTGAATTGTGTACAAAGCGTAAGCTGATTTGCAGTTATCCAAAATCTTTTGTTTGCCGAAGTAGTCGCTCAATTCGTTGTCATAGCGGCTGGCAACACGGAAACGGTCTTTCAATTCCTGATCAAAAACAGTCAGTTTTTGCAACAAAACAGCGCCTTGGAAAGAATTCATACGACCGGTCATGCCCAGACGGACGTTGTCGTAATGATCTTCGGGGCTCATACCGTGAACACGGCAAGATTTAACCAATTCGTTTTCTTCATTGGTGTGAGAGAATGTTGCGCCGCCGTCACCATAACATCCCAACGGCTTTGTCGGATAGAAAGATGTGGCGGTCATATCAGCGATAGAGCCGGCTTTTTTGCCTTTGTAAACAGAGCCAAAAGACTGGCAGGAGGCAGACAAAACTTTCATGCCGTTAGCATGAGCGATTTTGATGATTTCATCATAATCACAAGGAGAACCGAAGATATCAACAGGAATAACGGCTTTAAGGTTGAGTTTGCCTTCTTTTTTAACTTCGTCAATTGCGCGTTGCAAATCTTTGGGATCCATATTGTATGTGTTGGGATCGGAATCGACGAAAATCGGAGTTGCACCCAATAGAACAGGAGCTTCTGCTGATGCAACGAATGTGAAAGAAGATACGAAAACAGCGTCA
>CATGXW010000291.1 GCA_949542085.1 uncultured Alphaproteobacteria bacterium | reverse complement strand
GTTCTTTGCGGGCAAAGTCGTAATAGAAGCCGTTTTCGATAGCCGGTCCGATAGTGACCTGAACATCTTTCCACAGTTCTTTGACTGCCTGAGCCATAACGTGAGAACACGAGTGACGGATGATGTGCAAACCTTCCTTATCCTTACCGGTAATAATGGTTACGGTTGCGTCGGTAGTGATGGGAGTGCTCAAATCCTGCAATGTTCCGTTAACAGTGACGGCTAAAGCGGCTTTTGCCAAGTTAGGACTGATTTTGTTGGCGACATCAAGTCCGTTAATGTCGTCCTCCATATTCAAAATTGACCCATCGGGTAATTTAATAGCAACCATTTTAAATTTTTCCTCTATTCATTTATGAGTTCTTGATAAACAGCAATAGTTTTATCACACATAATTTGTTTTGTAAAATTATCTCTTGCATTTTTTATGGCCGCCCGTGAAATTTTTTGTTTTTCATCTTCGGGAAGCTCAAGCGCCCAATCCAGAGCGTCCGCCAACGACTGCGCGTTGTTGCTGGCAAACAAGCGTCCGGTCACGCCGTCGACGGTATTGTCCAAAGACCCGCCGATATTTGAAGCGATGACGATTTTGCCCATGGCTTGTCCTTCAATGGCGATTCGTCCGAAAGCTTCGGGTTCGATAGCTGTTGAAAGCACAACGTTTGACACCATCATAAGCGCGGGAGCGTCAATATAAGCGCCAAAAAAGCCGACTCTGTCTTGGAGATTATATTTTTGAACCAAATTCTTTAAATATTCAAGATATTTGTAACGACCTTGATCCGCACCGGCGATAATGCAGTAGTAGTTTTGATTTTTCATCAGGTGCAAGGCTTCAATAAGCAGGTGTTGCCCTTTCCAGCGGGTAATGCGTCCGGGTAACAGAATAACGGGCTTGTCCTCGGCAATGTTGTAATCATGAATTTTGTTAATCATTCGTTCCTGAGACACGGCTTCCGGCGCGTATTTTGCGACATCGACACAGCGAAAGACCAGTCGCAACTTTTTCTCATCGACTTTATAATTGCTCAAAACATGATTTTTGATGTGATTGGAAATGACGATAACACGTTCACCATAGGTCATGACGCGGTTATAGAATTTTTTGATGCCGCCGAAACCGAGTCCGTATGTTCCGTGATAGGTTGTCACAAATTTCACGCCGGCGCGCTTGGCTGCCCAATAAGCGCTCCATGCAGGGGCGCGGGAACGGGCGTGAACAATGTTGATGCCGTTTTCTTTGATGAATTTTTCAAGTTTTTTGGCATTGCTGAGCATTGTAAAAATGTTTTTGCTTTTAAGCGGAAGCGTCAGGTGTTTAACTTTTAGTTTTTCCAGTTCATAAGTTAAACGCCCTCCTTGAGAGGCTACAAAATTTTTAATTCCTTTTTCCGTCAGCCCTGCGGCAATTTCCACGGTTCCGGTTTCCACACCGCCGGTTTCCATTTCCGGAAGCACTTGCAGAACAACCGGTTTTTTACTTGTCTTGTCAGCCATTTCGATTCCTGTTAAATAATCCAATATTTTTTTCAAGCCAATGTACAACCTATTTTCTTCAGAGCCAAGGAAAATAGGCTAAAGATTAACAAAAATGCACAATATTGATTGTTAAAATTCCTCAAAACCGAAAGGCTGGCGCAAGGAT
>CATGXW010000290.1 GCA_949542085.1 uncultured Alphaproteobacteria bacterium | reverse complement strand
GGTGAATTTCAATTTTATACGGTTTGGGTGGGGGGCATTGCGCAAGATTTGGATTAAAAGATTTGTTGGTGCAGAGACTTTTCGCCCAAGCATCCAAAAAGTCAGGAGACATACCTTTTTCGGCAAAATCTTCTGCTAATTTGTTATAAATTCGTTCCGCTCCGGATAGGAACAATTCTAATCCATCTTTGAAACCGTATTCTTCGAAGTCTGTTTTTTGTTCAGGAGTGGCAAATTCGTCAAGCCATAGTTTGAGTGTTTTTCGATGGTCATGATTTGTTTCGCCTCCGATTTTTAAGATTAGCCCTAACTTGTCCGCAAATTCTTGGTATGGACTGTCTTGGATGTCGGGAGTAATTTCTGTAAAGGGGATGTCTTGCAGTTCTTTGCCTTTTTGCATAATATGAGCAATATCGGCAGCGTTGAAATTGTAGGCTTCGGCAGGAGGGATGTTTAGTTGAGCCATTCTTTGGGCGATGTATTTGCTTATTTTGTGAAAGTTGTTGCTACCGTTAACGGCGTAAAATACCGGACTTAACGGGTTTCCGTTGTCGTCGCAGCCAAAGAAGTCATAATCTTCCGGTGTGAATTGTGTTGCGTTTGGTGTCTTGTTCTTTTTTCGAAAATGGCGATATGCGGGAGACAAGGCTTGTTCATTCAGGTTGCCGTTTCGGTTAGTAGGGGCGTAAAACTTTCCGGCAGCCATGCAACGCAGCATTTTGGTAATCTGGGTGTTAGGAAGGCTGTCTTTGGAGATAATGTCCGCAAAGAATTTTTGATGTATTTGTTGAAATTTTTCTTTTGAAAGCGCGTTTTTTTTGACTTTTAGACGTAATTGTTCCATGGTTTCCAAGCGAATTTCATCTGAACGTCCGGAGATGACGACAGGGGTGGCGGAACAATAGTTAAGAACGTCTGCGGCAGCGACGATTTGTGTATATTGGCGTTGAATAACCGCTTTATATTTTTGTAAAATTGCAGACTTGTTGCCTCTTTGCAGTTGCATCATGTCATGGCGGTTAAGGTATTTGTCTAAAGCTTGTCGGATGAGATTGATGCTGACGGATTCAGGGCTTTTTATTATCTTTTCCAATAATTGAGCGCGATTGTTTTTTTGATGGGGGGATATTTCTCGACGCTTGTCAGGGGTGGTATGAACCCGCTGGCTGTGTTTTTTGTGAGTGGATTTTTTGTTTTTGTGAGGATGATATTCTTCAGTCATGGCGTTTACCTTTCCGGCTTTTTTATTAATTGTCCATAATTTTCGGTCGTTTGTCAAATGGAAATTATATATTTTGTAAGAAAAGATGGTTGACAAAAAGTTGTTTTGTGTTATTGTTTTTGTCTAAACTTTAATTATTATCACTATGGATAAAACCGATTTTTGTAATTTGCAGTTTTTTGCCAATCATTTCAACATGGAACAGCGTCGCCTTGCATGGTGTATTCTGGAAGATAAAAAGGATGGCATTATCAGTTATCTTTTGGGAATTAAATATGATGGTTCCAGAGTTGTTATCAGTGTTGAAGAATGTTGTCTGCGCCGCTTTAAACGAGGAAAGTTGGCCGCGCATGACGCTGTCCTCAAACATAACAAGCGGGGGTTTTCTCTGAAAGCGCAAGCTCCGGTTCATGGAAAGAGATTGGAATTGCGTTTTA
>CATGXW010000289.1 GCA_949542085.1 uncultured Alphaproteobacteria bacterium | reverse complement strand
AATTTGCCGCCAATTTTATATAATATATAGTGCTCATATATACCTCAGACAAATATATATTTAATCACTGGCATTTTAAAAGGTATGAAAGAGTCTATAAAAGAGCGGGTTTAAATACAGCGTATTTAAAAGATATGAAAGAAGCGAAAGGAGTGTTTTTTATAAAAAATTGGTCTAAAAAAAAGCGCAAAAGTCTAAAAACGAAAGAAAAACAGTCTAAAATCCCGCGGCGTGCTACAGATTGCCACGCAATCTCCTCAGTCTCGAACTCAACTTCTTTATTTATGTTGTGAGTTCTAACCGGCCTAATGCAAGCCATAAAAAAACCCTCCACAAGGGAGGGATTTTTTATGGCGCACTCGGCGGGGTTCGAACTCACAACCTTCTGATCCGTAGTCAGATGCTCTATCCAATTGAGCTACGAGTGCATCGTTTCACTTAACAGATGTTTTAATAAACCGATTTAAAAAATATTGCAAGCAAAAAATTACCTAATTTAAAAGATTTTTAATCTATTTTGCCTATGCTGATGACAATTTCGATATGTATTACGGATTAAACGCTAAATTTTCATGATTTTTTGTAAAATTGCTTTACAAAATGCAAGTTTAGTGTCAAAACGAATATGTTATAACACAGGTTTCAAAAAGGTATTTTGACAAATGAAAAAAACAGGTCTTACATTGTCGTTTATTTCCGGTTCGTTGCTCTTGTTAGGCGGATGCGCATTCAGTTCAGACGCATTATTTCCATCTTTGGTCGGCTCTAGTTCTCAGGAAGCATATAATGCTGAAAAGAACGGTATCGACAGCGCTGATTTGCCAATGCTTGGCTCTTCCAGCTTTGAACCGTTAGAAGTTTCTAAAGGCGGCGATACAGGCACTTTTGTCGGACAGAAAGTCATTTCTTTCCGCAATGAGTTGACCCAATTGCAAAATGCCATTCGGACAAATAACTCCGAGTTACAAAAAATCCGGACTGCCGTCATCAGTAATGCCAGCCAGTATCACAAAACAGTTGGCGCTATCGAAGCTAAATTACAAGTCGGCACAACTCCCGGCAATCCGCAAATGTATGCTTTGTTGCAAAGCGCGCAAAACAATGTTCAGCAGATGAACGTTAACAGCAATGCTCTGCAACAATTATCTGCCCGTGTCACATCGGACGCTTCCGTTGTTAATAACCTGTTAGATTCTATTCGCGCAACATTCAGTATTTCCGGGGCTGTCGATGAAGACCACCGCCAGTTAAGAATTTTGCAGAATGAAACGAATCAGACAGCTATTTTGATTAACAGCTTGTTGAACGAAGTTAACAGCGATGTTTCCCGCCAGATTCAGTATAACGAAACAGCTAGCAGCAATATTGTTCAATTAGATTCTGCTATTAAACGCGGCAGCTATGGCGTTAGTAATGTTCCACTTAGCGCACCAATGCCGGTAATTACTTCCGCAAGCAGAACTGCTCCGGCTTCTTTTAATGCCGATAACACGGCAGTTGCCGGAAAACCTTTGTTTGTTGCCAAGTTTAATAAAGGCAATGTCAATTATAAGGATGGCTTACGCCGGGCGGTTAATGCTGCAAAAGCTAAAAAAGCCAATGTCGTTTTTGAGGTTGTTGCGGTTACACCAATCAGCGGCGGCACTTCTGCCCGCAGTAATGCAC
>CATGXW010000288.1 GCA_949542085.1 uncultured Alphaproteobacteria bacterium | reverse complement strand
GTGTTGTTGCCGGTGGTGGTTGCGCTCTTCTGTATGCCGGAAAGGTTTTGGATAAATTGAATCCTGTTAACCAAGATCAAAAGGTTGGTATTGAAATTATTCGCAAAGCCACACAGGCTCCAATCCGTCAGATTGCCGAAAATGCCGGTGTTGACGGCGCCGTTGTTGCCGGCAAGTTGCTGGAAAGCACGGACGTTAACTTTGGTTACAATGCTCAGAGCGGTGAATACACCGATATGGTGAGAGCAGGTATTATCGATCCGACCAAGGTTGTTCGCACGGCTTTGCAAGACGCTGCTTCTGTCGGCGGTTTGTTGATTACAACCGAAGCTATGGTTACCGAGGCTCCGCAAAAAGAATGTCATTGCGGTGGCGGTGCTGCCGGCGGTATGCCGGGCGGCATGGGCGGAATGGGTTTCTAGTCTGGTTGCTAATAAAAAAAGAAAGGGAGGTTGTGAAACCTCTCTTTTTTTGGGTTTTAAAATAGACAAAACGGAGTGGTTTCTTATTGACACTTGGTGGTGAATGTGATATTTATTTGTCTATAAAACGATTATTATGAGTATGTATTTTTATGCAAAGTTAATGTTTTAACTTTCTATAATAGTTGTTTTCATAATAAAGAACTAACCTTTAAAAATAAGTAATAATGAAAGCGAAAAGAAAAAAGAAAAAGAAGTCTTGGTTTAAAAGCCAGATTTCCAAAGTGCAGATTCTGCCTTGGTATTGGAAGCTTGTTTCCTCAATGGTTATCTTCTTCCTTGTCGGAACAACGGGAACACAAATGTTTACCGCCGCTGATGACGTGATGATGGTATTCGGATTCGTCCTTCTTATTGTCGGTCTATGGTTTCTTATTCAGATGTGGTTTCCGGCTAACGATTAAAAATAAAAAAATCTATTCACTATTTAATTTATTTAATTTATGAAGACAAAAAACATTTTCGTAATTCTGGCTGCCGTTGTTGCATGTCTGAGCTTTTCATCGTGTACTCAGGTTGAACCGGGGCAACAAGCTCTTAAGGTCTATCAACTCGGAGACAAGAAAGGTCAAATCGAAGTTCTCGGTCCCGGTCGATACGCGGACCACTGGTTTGGATACTACACCTACAAGATCTATCCGACCAATCTTCAACAACACAGCTGGACAGCCGCAGAGACAAAGGACTCGCCGGCGGATGAACAGGTGTCCTTTCAGGCTGAAGGTCAGAACCTCAGCGCTGATATCGGTATCGAATTTGAATTCATGTCCGAAGATCCGGATAAGATGATTGCCATGTATCGCTACTTTAAGCGTGAACCGCAGGACATTGTTCAGGACTTTATGCGTAAAGACATTCGCAGCTTCTTCAATAAAGTTGTGGAGCGTATGCCGGTCGAAATGGTCTATAGCACGGCCAAAGACAGCATTCGCGGTGTCGTTCAACAGCTGATGGCTGAGAAATATGCCGAGCATGGTATCCGCATCAAGGAAGTGACGTATCTTTCGTCAATCAATCTTCCGGAAAAGGTAAAAGATGCTATCTCCGCTAAAATCGAAGCCAAGCAACGTGCTGAACAGCGTGAAAACGAAGTTGCCGAGAAGGAAGCTGAAGCTCGCAAAAAAGCCGCTGAAGCTCAAGGTGAAGCTGATCGTTTGCGTATTGAAGCTGAAGGTCGCGCCAA
>CATGXW010000287.1 GCA_949542085.1 uncultured Alphaproteobacteria bacterium | reverse complement strand
CAATATTTATTTTCTCTCCGAGTCCAAAACGGCGGGACATTTCTGCAATCTTATTAATCCCCAATTTTTGCGCGGTTTCATAAAAGAAAATATCGCAAGAATGTTCCAAAGCCTGAACAACATTGATATACCCGTGTCCCCAACCTTTCCAACAATGGAACGTATGATTTCCCAACATCATTTTTCCGGCACAGAACGAACGTGTTTGCGGAGTTATGACCCCCGCCTCCAGAGCCGCCAGCGCCACGATCATCTTAAATGTAGACCCCGGAGAATACTGACCGGACACGGCCTTATTCACCAACGGATGCCGTTCGTTATTATTAAGCTCCGACCATTCTTTTTGGGAAATTCCCTGCGTCATCACATTGGGATCGTACGCCGGTGTGGAAGCAAAAGCTAAAATCTCACCGCTGTTTGCATTCATCAAAATAGCGGCTCCGCTTTCTTCTCCAAACAAGTCATACGCTTTTTCCTGCAAACGAGAATCAATGCTAAGCTCAATTTTCTCACCAGAAACACCGTCGTTTCTCTCGATTTCCTTCATCACACGACCATAGGCGTTAACTTCTAATTTCAAGTGTCCGCCTTTTCCACGCAGCTGATGCTCAAACAATTTTTCAATTCCGGCCTTTCCGATTTTAAATCCCGGAATTTCCAACAACGGATCATCTTTCTTGTCATTATCGGAAACCGAAGAAACATATCCGACAACAGGTGCGGCCTTTTCCCCCAAAGGATAATAACGTAGCAGTCCTTCATCAATCATTATCCCCGGCAAATCAGGAGCATTCAGTTGAATCTTCGCAACCTCCTCCCATGTGAGGTTATCCTTAATTTTTATCGGAACAAAACTGCGATTTTTTCGTAAATCTTTTTTTATTTTTTCTTCTTCGGCTTCACTCAAAGGCATAATCTTTTTAAAAGCATCCAATGTCTCTTGCACATTTGTTGTTTGCTCGGCCACAATCGATGCCTGAAAATTTTGCCGATTAGTCGCCAGCTCTTTCATATGACGGTCATAAATAATACCGCGTGGAGGAACCAGCAAACGCGTCGAAATACGATTCTCATCCGCCAACATTTTATACTTATCGGCCTGATAAACCTGCAGGTAATAGAGACGGGCAATAATCACCAGCAACAACACAAGCTTACCGGCCCCCAAAATCAGGGAGCGACCGATTAATACCTTACCTTTATCATTATCCCTATTCATTATTCTTCACCCTGCATCAGCGAATTTTGCACATAAGCCAAAGCTAAAGAAACCAGAGGATATGCGGCAATTGTCGCCAAAACGCTGAACAAAACCATCGTCAACGGCAAAAACTGGCTATAATAAATTGAAACAATCAACCAGCGACTAATCATGGTCACAAAAGACAACAGCGCAAAACCATACCACGTCACAACAAACGGCTTAGCGTTAAAAAAGCGGGACGTATTAATAACCAAAACATACAATAACAACAAAGCAAAAACATTGGAACCAAACGGCGCCGATGAAACAATATCAGCTAACAATCCCAAAAAATACACAGACAAAAGATTGAACAAATCCGGCCGGTGTAACAACCAATAATATACGCAGATTAACAAAGCCACTGGACGGATATTGTTAAGACAGCTCAAATCAAGCGGCAAATATGACAGAAACAAAAAAAACATTGACGACAACAACGGCAACA
>CATGXW010000286.1 GCA_949542085.1 uncultured Alphaproteobacteria bacterium | reverse complement strand
GCTGATATGTTAAATGAGCCAATTCGACCTGAAGCTTACCTTCCTTGGTTTGCGCCCGTTCACCAAAGATTTCCAGAATCAAAGCCGTGCGGTCAATGACTTTTATGCCGAGTTTCTTTTCCAAGTTGCGTTGCTGTATCGGCGATAATGATGTGTCCATAATCAGCAATTCTATCTGCCGATCGGCAATTTCGGCCGTTAAGCGATCCAACACACCCTGCCCGATATAGGTTGATGGTTTAATCACTTTCAGCCGAACCACTTCCGAATAGACGACATCAAGATTAATTGCCGCAGCTAAACCAACAGCTTCCGCCAAGCGGGATTCTGCAGAAACAGGCAACGGTGCGGTTCCAACATCCGGAAACACAACTGCTGCCTGTGTTCTTTTATTTATTCTGCGGCGTCCTGAATTTCAACTTCCACAGCTTCATTCGGCATGATGGTTGAAATTGCATGTTTATAAATCAATTGTGTGTGTCCGTCCCGACGCAACAATAAAGAAAAGCTGTCAAACCAAGTTATTAAACCTTGTAATTTAACGCCATTAACCAAAAAAACCGTTACGGGAATTTTGTTATCGCGGATATTGTTTAAAAAATCATCCTGAACATTCTGAGACATCGTTTATTCCTTTTATTGTTGTCCACTATGTTGATTTTAACAATATTTTTTTATATTAGTAAAGTACTGATTGTCTTTAGGGGATAATTTCTATTGTAAATATTATGACAGAACTTTTTCAACATGCCGAATATCTGACGAATCAACGTACAATAACAAAATATCTCCTTCTTCGATATCTGTTGTCGGTAAAGGATAAATCAGTTCGCCACCTCGCTTGATGGCAAAAATACGGCTGAACTTGCGCAGATTAAGTTCTCCAATTTTTTTACCGCAGCATAAGCTTTCTTTACTTGCCCTAATCTCCCAGACTTCACCGCAACCACGGCTGACGACATGGGCGTCAATCATTTTAACTTTGCGAATTTCTTTCAAAATTTTAGAAATCGTGATAGAGCTCCGATCAACTAAGATATTGTTTTTGATATTAAACAACAGATTGTTATACGATGGGGTGTTAACAACCGTGATATTCGTCATCACACCATTTTGAGAAGCAACCATTGACGCCAGAAGATTATCTTTATCATCCAACGTTACGGCAATGCTGGCATCGGCATGATTAATGTTGGCTTCATTCAAGATTACGTCGCTCATCATCTCGCCCTGAATAACAACAACATGAGACAGTTCACGCGCCAAATTTCGCGCATCGTCCATATTTTCTTCAATGATTTTACAGCTGACAACACTGTCATCTTGTTCCGCTTGCCGACCGATAAACCGTCCGATCAGGCTTCCTCCAAAAATGACAAGACGTTCATTTCCGGGGGTATCCAAACCGAAGCCACGAATCGTTTCATCAATAAGCCGTTTTCGAACCAAAATGTTTATTTCATCTCCGGCCTCCAAAGTATCATAAGCTTCCGGAACAAAACAGCCGCCGTCACGCAGGATGTTAACCACGGCAAAATCCAAATCAGGATTAACGCGTGACAGATGCATCACCGGTGTTTTCAAAAACGGACAATTTTCATTTATTTTGAGAGTAAGAATAGCCGCTTCATCTTGCAAGACGGAAATAACGCCTGAATTGCCCGGATATTTTAATATTTGTAAAATATTTCGCGCAAT
>CATGXW010000285.1 GCA_949542085.1 uncultured Alphaproteobacteria bacterium | reverse complement strand
GTAATTTATTTTTTCGCTAATTGAGAAGCGTTATTTTGGGCAAACATCGTATTGTAGGACGTTTGAATATCCGCCACCATTTTCTTAAACTTGTTCAAATTTGCTCCGGAGAGATTTTCACCGGCGGATGCTTTGATTGTTCTTGGGTTGACACGGCGTCCGTTTTGAACAACTTCATAGTGAACGTGAGGTCCTGTTGAACGACCGGTGCTGCCGACATACCCGATAACTTGTCCCTGAGTTACTCTGGTGCCGGGAGCGATTCCTCTGGCAAAACCTTTCATGTGTCCGTAGGCTGTCGAAAATTCCGAATTATGACGGATTTTAACATAGTTTCCATAAGCACCGTTATATTTTGCCACCTGAACAACACCGTCGCCACCGGCAAGAATAGGAGTGCCGTACGGAGCGGCGTAATCCACGCCCCAGTGAATTTTGTAATGTTTCAAAATAGGATGATAACGTTTTCCAAAGGGAGACGAAATACGAGAACATTTATGCAGCGGCATTTTATATAATGTCCGCTTCATTGCTAAGCCTTTTTCTGTATAATAATCGACATCGCCACGTGCGTTTTTGAAGCGATAAAGACCGATACGGTCTTTTCTCATAATCAATCCGGCATACAAAATATCTCCGGATTTTACAATTTTGCCATCAGGAGAAATCTGGTTTTCATACACGATTTCAAATTTATCTCCTTTGCGCACATCCTTGCGAAAATCAATGGAATAGGCAAAAATCTGAATGAAATTGTTGATGACTCTGGATGGAACTCCCTGACGTTGCATACTTTGAGAAAGAGTGCCGCTGATTTCACCAGTGGCGCTGTTAATCTCTTGCACCAGTTCGTCTTTTTCTTTTTTAACCTGATAATCACCGTCATTCCCCAAAGAAATAACGATTCTTTCACCCAACTGAGGAGTTAATGTTAATGAATAAAATTCAATAATTTCTTCTGTTTGGGGATTAATCAACAACGAAGCTGATAGTTTCTGTCCGGCTTTCAGGTCGGTGGGATTATAATACTGTTTAATTTTGCTGTAGATACTATTGGCGCCGGAGCGGTCAATGCTAAGGTTTTTTAGAATAGAAATCAGATTATCACCTTTCTGTACGGTAATTTCTTTAACGATTTTTTTGTGACGCACCAAAGACGATACGACATTAAAAAGAGATCTGATATTGTCAACGGAGCTATCCTGATAAAGATCTTGTGATGTCGTCAAATTTTCCAGTTCAAGATAATCAAAACGCTCATTGGAAGAAACTGAGGCATTAACATAGTTGTTATTAGTCAATGATAAAATAAACGCGCCGATAATAGCCAACACATAACCGAGCGTAATAATTTTACGCTTAGTTCTGTGTTTTAATTTGGTTTCTATATAATTCAATATATTAATCAACTGACCATACCTTGATAATCTGTTACAATAGGGGAAATATACAAATATCTTTCCCATTAAGAAAGTATTTTATAGTTTTAGTGTGCATAAGTAAGGGAAAAAATATCTTCTAACCCCCTTATATCATGTGAAAAATAAAAAAAATATGAAAATTATAAAAAAAAGACTTGCTTTTGTTTTTTTTGTTGGCTATAAAGAACCTCATCAACACCGTGGGGGTGTAGCTCAGTTGGTTAGAGCGCCTGCCTGTCACGCAGGAGGTCGCGAGTTCGAGTCTCGTCCATACCGCAGAAA
>CATGXW010000284.1 GCA_949542085.1 uncultured Alphaproteobacteria bacterium | reverse complement strand
GCATATACTTTTCCGGAGGCACCACCGTTTTAACAAAATCATAAAACTGCGGATTATGATAAACTTTAGGATAAGACTTCAAATACCATGCCGGTATCTCAACCGGTGTCTGCTCGGCCTCCCACATCTCCGGCATCAGAAGAAAATACAGCTGAGGTGACAAAAACTCCAAATCTTCAACATCTTTCAACTGTTCTGCAATTCTGGACGGAAAACGATTTTTTGTTCCGCGAATCCCCGGAAGATTAAGAACCTTTTCAGACATGGTCGGCACTTGAAACAACATCGGTCCGAAATATTCATAATATTTACGAGGCATCGCCTTAAGCATTGTCATAATGACTTCTTCATTATCAGGCTTCAAGCGCTTTTCACTGACACCATATGTCTGAATAACCGATTGAAACTCCCCGTCAAACACATTCCCCAAATCCCATACGCTATGATACTTGGGGTTGTAAATAACAGTTTCCTCCTCAAAAAACTTTTGCAATTCTTCAAATGTCGGCAACTTATCTTTTTCAAAATCAATGTCATATGCCGCGGCATAATCGGCCACTGCCGCCCAAGCTTCAGAAAAACTTAAGCAAACAAAGCAAAAAACGGCAATGGCTTTTTTTACAAACATCAATTGCGTGTCATCCGAACTTTAAAGTTAAGAACCGTTTTACCGTTCCCCGGAACATCAACAGTCCATGTAAGCTGGCGAACCTTATCCGATTTGCTCGGAATATTTTCGCTGACGACATCGACCGAAGTATAAAAATTTTGTTCAAAAACAACAGACTGAGACTTTTCCTTCGCATTATGGAACACAACTTCGACTTCCGCCTCAAAAACCTTATCTGACAGTTTTTGCATCTTTTTAACTTGCCCGTCGGCATAAACATCAAAAGCCTGCCCGACAGTCAGTTCAGCTTTCTCTCCTTTGGCCAACTGGCGAATACTGGCAGAACCGGTAAATTCTGACGCTCCGCTGCCGTCCTTGCTGTAAAAACGGATAATTCCGGCGGGCAACGGCATGCCCAAATGGCTCTCTTCATTATTCTCTAAAGTATAAACCAACTGCGGATGAACATTTTCAAATGAAGCCTCCTGACTTCCCGCGGACAAATACAACGGCGAAACCAGTTTATACTTTTTAGCAAAAGAAACATCTTTAATATCCATCAGACTGACTTGCTTTGACTGCTTGTCCATAATATCAGTCTTTTGCGGCAGGCGATAAACATAATATTCGGACAAATTCTCCGCCGTCAGAGAAGCGCTCTCCGGAATAGCGGTATCCATCATCATACCGGCGCTTTTAGCCATCATCAGATTTTGACGCATCTGAACCGGACGCGGCGCCGAAGCGTTATTGACCTCGCCGGCAATCAATTTAACCGACGCATTTTTATAATCCGCGCCGGATTGATTGTTCAACGTCACCCAACCTTGCAAATCCATTGTCGTGTCAGCGGTCAACTCAGCCACATAATTGGCCTGCCAGCTCAATCCCTGTGTCAAATAAGTCAGGTTCAACGTTTTGTCACCGGCTTCCTCATTCTCCAAAGCCACGGCCAATGTTGGCTTAACACGCAAATTCTGAGGCAAATCCTTATACACCAAACGTCCGGGGAAATTGCTCTCAATCCCGTAACTGAACTTTAATATCGGACGACCATAATTACTGTTGATAATAGTGGCCTTGTCAAAAATATTCTTACCTGTTTCCGG
>CATGXW010000283.1 GCA_949542085.1 uncultured Alphaproteobacteria bacterium | reverse complement strand
AAATTGTATAATTGTTGATTTAAAAGATATAAATGAAGCTTTGCAAAAAGAAGTCCGTTTGAAAAGCGGTGGGCGCATTACGATTGAAGAAACAAAAGCCTGTGTGGCAATTGATGTTGACAGTGGTGATGACAAAGGAAACGGAAATTTAAGCCGTTTGAATATGGAGGCGGCCGCTGAGATTGTCCGGCAAATCCGATTGCGTAATTTGTCCGGTAAAATTATTATTGATTTTGCCGGTGTTTCCGAATATCGCTATTTGAAAAATGTTATAGAGTTTTTACAGCAGGAACTGCAAAAAGACGTGGTTAAAAGCATTTGTTTTGGTTTGAGCCGCGGCGGTAATGTTGAAGTTGTGAGAATGCGTCGACGTCCGACTTTGCGTGATATTATGACTGAAGAGTGCCAAAGCTGCAGTGGTACCGGTCGTGTTGAAAAATAGGGGAAGACCATGAAGTGTCCTATTTGCAAAAAAGAAGTGGTTGATACAAAATATAAGCCTTTTTGTTCAAAGCGTTGCGCTGATATTGATTTAGGCAATTGGTTTAATGAAAAATACAGCTTTGAAGCAACTGAAATAGACGAGCAGGATTTGGAACAATTGGAAGATTGTTTTTATGAAAAAGAGGAGGAATAATTATTCCTCCTCTTCGAATTCCTCATCATTGGCATCTTCGTTAGGATCATAGTCAATTCCCAACTTGGTGAGCATGTCGTCGTTAATATCTTCACGTTGAGCAACAATCCAGTCCGGAACATTAGGCGCCGGAGGTAACGCCGCCAACGCTTTCATTTTTTTATCCAGATACCATCTTGGGGAATCGGCCATAATCGGGCGGTCAATAGAGCTTTGCATCAAGACAACTTGCTTGAGCATTGGCAAGCTGAGCAGCTGAGTGGTTGTGATAACGGAGATTCCCTGTAATTGGTAGCTGACATTTTTAGCAAACGGGTTACTGCCTTTACTGAAAGCACCTTCATTTTTGGAGAAAGATGTTGTTTGAACGGTTTTGTTACCAATCATTTTGGAAAAACGCTGTGCCGTTACCTCGTTGTTTTGAGATAAGATAACTTTGCAGGCGGTGGTGGAAATAACGGTTTCCAAGTCATCTTTACCATATTTACCGGAGATTTGTCCCAAGTCTTGTCCGATAAGCAGATATGACACTTTTTGACCACGACCGACGGCCGGTCCGTCAATAACGGCTTTTAGTTTGGGCATTGTCGGAAACTCGTCCATTACGAACAATGTTGAGAATGGGCCCATAACGCCGTCTGAGGGGTTTTTAAACTTAGGCGGGTTAGCGATAAGGTACGATGACATCAAGTCGATGAACGTGCCGGAAATCACGCTTAACGCGCGTGCGTCAACTTGGTTTACGGACAGGTAAACGGAAATGGGTTTAAATTCGCCGGTAATCGGGTCTTTTAAGCCACGCAAGTCACGGAAGCTGATGTCACTGAAACTGGTACGAGCGACAACGGCGGAGTTTTTGAAAATACCAATACCGGCAAAAGCGGTGGACATAACGGAACCGCGTTCCTTATCCGGCATGGAGCTTAATTGGCTTAATTCCACAATACAGCGGGGAGAGTAGCCGAATTTGCGGGCTTCGGTAATCGCTTCTTCCAACAAATCACGCATGGGGTCGGCCATGGCTGCCATCTGGTCACCTTCGTCCAAGCGGCGTTTGATGTCTTGAGATTGTTTAATTTGAGCTTCGGTAATCCATTCCAAAATCATCGCAATGCATGATTCGTGGCCGATCCATTTTT
>CATGXW010000282.1 GCA_949542085.1 uncultured Alphaproteobacteria bacterium | reverse complement strand
ATAATTCCCGCCTCCCCCGGCACGCCGATTCCGGCAATCCGCGTCTTTTCATAAAACCTGTAAAAAAACTCATTGTCGAAAAACAACTGAGACACCAGATGGGTGACTCCGGCGTCAACCTTCTTTTTCAGATTGTGGATATCCGAAACGGCGTCCTTTGCCTCCAGATGGGTTTCGGGATAACATGCCCCGCTGATGTGAAAATTTCCCCGGCTCTTTATGTATTCCACCAGCTCGCTTGCATATTTAAAATCATTTTTCACAGGAATATTGGGATTGACGTCGCCCCGAAGCGCCAGAATATTCTCCACCCCAGCGTCCTCCAGATATTTCAGCATCTCGCTGATTTCATTTTTCCCGTAATGAAGACAGGTCAGGTGGACGATAGGCTCCACATGGTAGTTATTTTTAATCTTTTTTGCAATCTCAATGGTCTTGTTGTCCGCGGCGCTGCCTCCCGCCCCGAAGGTCACGCTGATAAAATCCGGCCGCAAATCGCAAAGCCGTTCTAACGTGGCGTCAATATTTTTTAATGCTTCCTCCTTTTTGGGCGGAAAAATTTCAAAGGACAGAACCGGTTTGCCTTCCTTTTTCCGCGCTTCAAATATTTCTGTAACTTTCATTTATGTTTTCCTTTCCTGCAGATTAAATTGAATTTATCTGACGTTCAAATTATACATGGGATTGGGCGGAAATGCAAATTTCCTGTTTTGATTTTGAGGAAATTTTCAATATTCTGTTATCGCAAATTAAAAAGGAGTAAAGCCTTAATAATCCAATAGACTTTACTCCTTTATTGTTCAATATATTTATGTACCTGGTTATGCAATATGCTCAATACGTTCTTTTAATCTACGCAACTCATTTTCAAGCGTCAACTGGATACCTTTGATATCACGTTTAACAGGCTCCGGCAACTCATGTGCAAAGTATATTCAATTATCAATTTTGAGTTTTCCACCGGCACGTCGTATCAACAAAGGACAAAACACAAACAGATTTCCCAGCCCTGTCACTTCATTAATTATCCATAAAGCGACAATAAAAATTCCCAATATAAGTCCTTTTTTCCGCAGGCTCTCTTTCAGGGACTTTTCCTGACCGGTTCTCTGTCTTTCTCCTGAAACTGCAGCGCATGAAATTTTTTGATACATTTTGTGCAAATCAGGGAGTGATTATCCAAATCCCCCGCGCATAAAATGCACTTTTTTAAAATCTCCTCCCCCTTGCCAATCTGCTCAAGACGCTTCATATATTTTAATCCCAGGGGAGTTGTGAACATTTTCCTCTCTGCTATAGCGGCATGCATTTTTTTAATCTCTTCTTTTCTTTGATAATTCAGTTTCGAATTCAATTTCAAAATCATTAATAATTCTTTTTTTATCAGTTCTTCATTCTTATCCGCCATTTTACAGCTCCTCTCATGTAAATTGCATATTCCTGCTTTTCCCGAAATCATCGATTATCCATATGTATAAAACGACTGCCTGAGCTTATTATAAAATTAGTAATTCTTATAGTCAATATATACTTCTTATAGTACGTTTATGATTTTTGAAAAATAGCTTATACTATTATGTTAAGGAGGCTGGCACTATGAGTGATTCTATTAACTATCCGGAAGTCGGGGCAAGAATCCGCCAACAACGCGAACATATCGGACTGACTCAGGAACAGCTCGGCGAAGCCTGTGATTTGTCAGCGTCATTTGTCGGGCATATTGAACGCGGCTCCCGCAAATTGTCGGTTGAAAGCCTGTACAAACTGGCCTCCGTTCTGGACGTGAGCGTAGATTATCTTC
>CATGXW010000281.1 GCA_949542085.1 uncultured Alphaproteobacteria bacterium | reverse complement strand
AACTTTTTAGCATCTTTAATCCCTTTCTGCAGTTTCTTTTGCATATCTTGCATCTTTTTAAGATTTTTCTGAGCTTGCTGCACTTTCTTGGCCTGTTTTACAGATGCTTGCAAATCGCCCATTTCGCCCAATTTTCCCTGAGTATATTCCTGAGCCATGGCCGAGTAGTCATCCTGTACCGTTGACACCTTTTCCATCTGAATATTAACTTCATCCAAAGCAGAAACCACAAAATCGTTAAACGCCGCAAAAGACCGACCGGTATATAACAATACCGTCAACAACAGAAGCGATGTCTTTTGCAAATATTTCATTGGTCAATCCTCGCTAACTTCAGCCGCGTTGCTTGACGTTTCAAGAAGATAAATATCTTTCATGTCTTGCAACATATTCAATGATGCTGTTACATCTATCAAATCCAACAAGGTATTACTGGCCATTCTTGCCGATAACGCATTTTTATACTGGGCATTTGAAATGTTTTTGCTTTCATCCGTTTTAGCCCCCTTGGAGGAAACTTCTTCATCCACTTGCTTGGTTATCTGATCGTCAACATCACCGGAAGATGACTTGGTTGTTATAGCCAGATCATAAAAATCCGCATTATACTCATGGTACATATCCGTAAACATTGAAGAAAATTCTTTCATATATACTTCTTTGCGGTGGCTAAGGCGGAGGATTTTGTTAATGCATGCTTCCACCTCTGCCGAACTATTGACGCTGTGAGAACTAATTCCGCAAAACATGGCCATATCTTGCGGCAAAATCAACTTACCATCCGTCGCTGTTCCATTATCCTGCAAAGCCTGAGCCTGAACAAAACCGGCAAACAGCAGAATCGAAAAACAAAGAGCTATGTTTCTAAAACCCACCATATCTATCCCTCTTCATCCGTTTGTTCCGGCGATGAAAAATTAAAGTCCATATAATTTTCATAACTTTCGAAAGCCAACTTTGATGCTTTGGTTTGTAAAAAGCCGCTCATTGCCTTAACAAGCGCTTTATTGGTTTCGTTTATATTGCCATATTGGTCGATTTCATTGTTTGACGGAGCTGTCTCTAAAGAATCAACGACTTTCTCGCCAAAGTCCTCTATCTCTTGTTGCGCTTTATAAGCCTCGGCAATATACGCTGCGGCTAATTCTCTTTCGCCCTGAATTTTGTAGGAACCAACATCTTCTTTTCCTGCTTGCGCCCCTTTTAGAGAATCATTCATTTTTACTAAAACTTTATCCATGGCTCCTTTTTCTTGGATACTACCGGAGCTTTCCCCGCTTACCAGACCTATTGTTGGGGGGATTAAAACATTTCCGTTTTGATCGGTTCCACCATCAGACATAACGGCCCCATAAAAAGCAAAGGCCAACGGTTCCGAATGACTGATACGCGCCATTTTCATAAATTCATCACTTTTGAGTGACGATTGTTTTTCCAATGTTTTAAATGTTCGGCGACGAATTTGCGTCTTAGCAGGCTGAAGCGTATTAATCTGTTGTCCAAGAGATTTTTTTCTTGTAACGGTTTGGGGCGTGTTGATTTGTTGCACTTTATTCACAACTTCCGTATTGATGCGCTCGGCACTGGTAACGGTTGTCGGGATTGCTGTTTTTGCTTTGAGATCAGAAATTTGAGAAACGGTTTCCCTCACGCGTTCGGTTTTCATATCGGAGGACACTGCAGAAATCACCTGCTCCGCGCGATTGACGGACACCATATCTTTCACACTTGAACGGACATTACCGACCGTAGAAACACTATTCGCCACAGTGGCGGAAGACACCGTATTGGTTGCCCGAGAC
>CATGXW010000280.1 GCA_949542085.1 uncultured Alphaproteobacteria bacterium | reverse complement strand
ATGTTTTTGTCTTATAACAGATTTAGGTTGTTTTGCAATCTTTTTAATATTGTTTTTTGGAGAATTTGTGCTTGAAAAAAAATAATAACGCCTTTAAGCTTATCGATATAAGAACAAGGAGAGATATAATGAAAAGGATGATATCGCTTTTGTTTTGTTGTTTGGGGCTGGCGGCGTGCGCTTTCCCTATGACACCGACGGAAAACGGCCTGATTACGGCAACGAAACAATTTCAGCCGGCTTTGTTTGAAACCGGAGCGCGGGGGGAAGTAGTTACTTCTTTGGCTGATAATGTTTCCGATGATGGTTTTTTCAGTACAAATTATACTAATATTCTGGCTTTTCGAAATGTTCAGTCAGGAGAAGTTTTTTCAGTAAGTACGTTGCTCGGCAAGAAAAAGTATGATTCGGCAATGTTGTCTATCGGAACATATGAAGTTGTTAATTTATATTTGCAATATGTTTATACAACGACGGAAACTTACGGAACGACAAGGGTTACAACAACGCATGTTGTGACGGATGAGCACTATGAAGGGGATAAAAAAATCCGTTTTACCGTCAGACCGGGGGAAGTGACATATATTGGGCATTTTGACTTGATTAAAGCGGATAATGAGGTTTTGCCTGATGGTTCTGTTCCAGTGAACTCTTTTAAGATTTCGGACAAGTCGGCGGATATTTCCGAAGAACAAAAGGCAAAATGGTTTAGTGAATTCGGTAAAGATTTTGTCGTGCGGCTGGCAACTGTTAAATAAGGGGATACAAGATGAAAAATATTTTTCTTATTTTTAGTGTCGTTTGTTTTTTATGCGGTTGCAGCGCGGTTGCCGGTAATCGGAAACTTGGCACATCCGAGCAGGAGATCCAACGCCAGATGGCCGATGTTGCAACAAAAAAAGAAGTGCGGGAAAAATTCGGAACGCCTAATTTGATTTTTCATAAAGACGAACGGGAATATTACGAATATAAAAACGTTACCGGTCATGGTCGCTATCTTTGGTTAGTGCCGGTCATCGGTTGGATTGCATCGTTGGTGCAGGACAATTATACGTATTGTGAAAATAACTTGTTTATCGGTTTTGATAAAGCAGGAAAGATTGAAGATTGGAACGTTCTTCAGTCAACGGGAACCTTTGATTGATATAAAAAAAAGCTCCTTAACGGAGCTTTTTTTTTATGGTGGTGCGCTAGGCCAGACTTGAACTGGCACGCCCTTGCGGGCAACAGATTTTAAGTCTGCAGCGTCTACCAATTCCGCCACAAGCGCAAAACCTGAATTGTTTATATAGAAAAAATTTTTTATTTGCAAGTCTCTTTTTAAATTTTATGCGATTTGTGCGCTAAAAGCATTTAATGCTTGTTTATGCGAGGAAAATATGATTGAGTAAAGCTGTTATAACAACTCACTTTTGCCAGCCGGCTGCGGCAGGAGACAGCGTCCCGGCAGAGATGGCTGGCAAAAGCTTTTTAGGGAATGAAAAAATGAAAAGTATTGAAATTTCATGGCGTAATTATCTGCTGCCGAACATCCATAATGAAGGATGGCGGTTTGTAGGCATTTTTGCTGCAATAACAGCGTTATTGGCAATTATGTGGGAGCCATTGGGTTGGATGGGTTTGGTTTTGACCGTTTGGTGTTATTATTTCTTCCGTGATCCGGAGCGTTATGTGCCGCAGATTAAAAATGTGGTTGTTTCTCCCGCTGACGGAACCGTGCAAATGATTGCCAAGGTAAAAGCTCCGGAAGAGCTGGACATGGGAGATCAAATGTTTACCCGTGTCAGTATTTTTATGAGCGTGTTTA
>CATGXW010000279.1 GCA_949542085.1 uncultured Alphaproteobacteria bacterium | reverse complement strand
CCGATAATCAATTTGGCCACACCGTTGGCCGCCGCCATTTTAATGAGTTTTTGGATTGCAACGGTATTATAAAAACGTCCGTCACCGCCGACAACGAAAGTTTTTCCTTTCAAGTCTCCGATGGTGTTAAAGATACTTTGCATGAAGTTTTCAAAGTAATTAGGTTGCATAACGACTTTTGTTTTTTTACGCAGGCCGCCGGTTCCCATCTTTTGGTCGCTGTAAGGTTGGGTTGCGATTGTTTTAATCATAATTTCTCCTCATTAATATCTTTATTAATAAGCAGATTTTATCACTTCGGGCGGTAATGACAAGTGGAAAGAAAAAGTTGTTAGCTATTATTCAGGGCTGATGAATGCCGCCAGATTATTGATTTCGAGTTTGGCTGCCAAGTGAGACATTGACATGCGTAGTTTCAAATTGGGATGTTGCATGTCCAGAACCGTCAGTCCTTCAAGAAAGAGTTCGCGATAAATAACGCGATCTTTCATGCCGTCAATAAGGCGAAAGCCGTATAGTTTTGATAACTTTTCCAGATAGTTGAACACGAGGGCTTTGTTTTTTGAACGGGAGGCGGATATTTTATTGCCGGTGATTATCCAGTTCAAATAAGCTTTGCCTTGTGAGGCGAGGTATTTTTTTGTGTCCCAGATATATTCAGCGTAGTGACCTGGCATTTTAACTTTTCCGGTCGTGTAGTCGATATCAGCAATGACGTTTAAGTCAATCAAGCTGTCGGAAATAGGTGTGATAACCGTATCCGCGTATTTGTGAGCTTCTTCAAACAAGTAGTTTTTTGTTCCGGGGGTGTCGATGATGATGGCGTCAAATTGCGGGATTAACTCGTAAATTTGATGCGCGACTTTTTCTCTGGCCGCCGGAATAAGATAGGTGTTCGTTTCCGGTGCAAAACTATAGTGCTCGGGAATCGGGAGTTCAATTTCTTTTTTTTCGCAGAAGTTTTTGCGGTTTTCGATGTATTTGGTCAGGCTACCTTGACGTCCGTCCAAATCAATGCTTGCGATTTTGAAGCCTTCTTGCAGTAGTTTTACCGCCAGATGCATGCTTAATGTGGATTTTCCGGTGCCGCCTTTTTCATTACTGACAACGATGATGTGTGCTTTTTTGTCGGGTTCGTCAGTCATTATTAACCTCAGCCATGACCAATTGTTGTGAAGATGTTGATGCAATCACGATACATGACTTGTTTGCTTTTTTCAAGTTCGAGCACGTTTTATCCGCTTCATTTTTTGCAAAGCCGATGAGTTTGGATCGGTAAATGACTGCGGAGCCTTTGTGGGCGGGCTCGATATTTACTTGAGCTTTTGAGGCGTAGTTAAGTTGTTTTTTTATCATTCTTTTTATATCAAGAGCATAATTGCGGGCTTTGGCGTAATTGGAAAATGCTCCGATTTGAATGCCCCAGACTTCCGTTTGAGGATTTTCGTTTTCGGCAATCAGTGTCGGAAGTTGTCTGGTGTCAATGTCGTCATAAATTATCGGCGCTTTTTTCGTGTCGTCTTTGGTTAGTTTTTGCAATCCCTGATTCATCAAGCTCGCTACTTTTTGGTCGCGGGCTTTTATGTTGTTATGTCCCATGGTGACGGCAATAACCCGATGTCCGTCGCGTTCGGCAGACGTTACGATATTGTATCCGGCGGCATTGGTGAAACCTGTTTTCATGCCATCTGCACCTTTGAATGTTTTCAGCAGGTGGTTGTGGGTGTAATAGGTGTGTCCTTTATAAACAAATTTTTGAGTGGAAAAAAGTTTGTAGTATTGCGGGAAGTGGTGGTACATGGCGGCCGCCAAGGTTGCCA
>CATGXW010000278.1 GCA_949542085.1 uncultured Alphaproteobacteria bacterium | reverse complement strand
ATTCCGACCGGCTCCGGTTCATAGTAAGACCCAAAGCAGCCCGAAAGCAGAAAAACCGCAGAAATAGTGATAATTTTCACATATTTATTCATAAAAAAGCCCTCTTAAGACTATAAATACAACTCCAGATGTTATGAAATTATACTCTTTTAGTTTAAAAGTCTAACGGCTTCACTATACTTATCAACAAATTAGAAGATATCAACCTCGGTTTGGGAGTATCTGGTCACCGTGAAGCCCAACGGATTAATCAGACGACGACCGATAAAGAGGCGCTCCTTAATAAAATATGCCGTTAAAGACGCCGTCCAATAACGCACGCGCAAAGTTGACTCTTTTTGAGCCTGACTTTTTCCTTGCTCATCATACATGTCATAACTCTTGAAATCCACTTTCCAAACAGGACTGCGCGCGCCACCTTGCCGACTGACAGAAATAATTTCGACTTCACGAACCAAGGCTTGCTTGAACATTCTTTCCCAATTGCCTTGCGCAACCTTGTCAAACTCGCCAAAAACCTCCACAGAAGAAAGAAAATTGACCATGCCGCCGCGCATCCAGCGAGAACGCATTTCCATCGGATCGTTAATAACGGTATTGCGAACAATAACATATTGTTTGATAAACGTTTCCATCAACTTGTCTTTTGAGGACATATCGCTGGTAATCGGCTCTTCGCGCACAATGCCTTCGGAGGAATCCTGATTGATGATGAGGAACGGCTCAACACTTACTTTCGGCGCCAAAGAGAACAGCGCCAAAGACGAGCTTATCATCAAAAACAGAGAAATCATCGCCAAAACAATAAAGAAACGAGACAGCCATAAATAATACCACTGCTTGGAACTTTCGGTTTCTCTATCCATATGATCAATAAAATCATAATTTTTATTGTTCGGATTTTCCAAAGCCAACGGACGGCTGCCATTTTGTATTTGAGGTGTTTCCATTAAAGCGTCTCTTCCCTAATATATTGCACAATAAGGCGTTGCGGAAATTTTGCTCTGCTCTGCGGACATGCCGTCCAAATGATTACTGTATTTATCCGCGACTTCGTTGTTTACTTTAGCGCTTTTCAAATCTTCGTCAAGATGATTGTTCTCGGCATCCAGATCACTGATTGCGGTAATTTCATCCTTATCTTTTTGCAAAGCGGAGATAACCTTTTTATATTTGTCGATGTTTGTTGCGACGGGCTCATTGTCCTCAACCATAACATCCTGAATTTTCTCCAGCGCATCCTTAACTTTGGTGTTTTTTATCGTATCCAAACGGCGACGCACTTCATCATAACTCTTGATAATATCAAAATTAGCGGGAACAATGTAACCATATTTCAGCAACAACTCCTTAAGCGTGGCCAGATTGTCCTCATAATCCTGCTTTACCTCTTCTTTATGACGGCGCAAACCTTGTTCGTTTTCCACATAGCGTAAATAATCGCCGAACTGATTGGTGTTGAGCATTGCATCGCCATAAGCATGCGTCAGCGCCGGCGCTTTATAATCATCGCCCATCTTTTCAATCTTCTTTGTTGTCTCGATGCCGTTTCGATAAGCGTCATAGGTGGTTTGACGGAAGTATAACGTACCGTTTTCATCCGCATCAAGCAATGTTCCCAATTCGCTGTACGCACAGTCTTGCGCCGTTCTTTTTTCCAAAGAATGCGAGAAAGTGATATTCTGATCATATAATGTGTTAAACACCTGACCATTCCTCATTTCCAGATAGGGACATTCGTTCAACGTTCCGGCGGCGTTTCCTTTCACATATTCACCCTCGGCATTGACATCGACAATAACCGCGCCGCCCTTCACCCGACATGG
>CATGXW010000277.1 GCA_949542085.1 uncultured Alphaproteobacteria bacterium | reverse complement strand
TTCACCTTTCTTCTCTCGAGCAAATGGGCGCAAAAATTGAAATCAAAAACGGTTATATTTTCGCGGAAGTTGATAAACGCCTCAAAGGTGCGCATATCATTTTCCCGATGGTTTCCGTCGGCGCAACCTGTAATATCCTGATGGCTGCGGTTCTGGCAGAAGGGCGAACCGTTCTTGAAAATGCCGCCAAAGAACCGGAAATCGGAGACTTGGCTCACATGTTAAACGCTATGGGCGCAAAAATTGAAGGTATCGGAACGGCTGTTTTGACAATTGACGGCGTCGACAAATTACATGGAGCGCAACATAAGGTTATTGCAGACAGAATCGAAGCCGGTTCTTATGCTGTCGCCGCCGCCATTACCCGTGGTAAAATTGAACTGGTTAACGCTTTGCCAAATACATTAAAACGGCCATTGCAAGTTCTTAAAGACATGGGTGTGCGCATTACCGAAAATGAAAACAGTATTTTGGTTGATGCCGAAGGCTGCAATCTGGTCGGCAAAGATATTATGACCGAACCGTTCCCCGGTTTTCCAACGGATTTACAAGCCCAGTTTTTGGCGCTGATGTTAACGGCCGATGGTGCCTCAATGGTCACGGAAACAATTTTTGAAAACCGTTTCATGCATGTTCCGGAGCTTCTGCGTATGGGGGCGAACATCAATGTTCACGGCCACGCCTCCGCTATTGTGCGCGGGGTTAAGCACCTCTCCGGCGCTCAGGTTATGGCGACAGATTTACGAGCTTCTTTTGCTCTGATTTTAGCCGGTTTGGTTGCTGATGGCGAAACCATTGTCAATCGTGTTTATCACCTTGATCGCGGTTATGAAAAATTGGAAGAAAAACTGAAAGGTGTCGGCGCACAAATCGAGCGCATCAAAACATCTGACGAAGAGTAATTTTTTCTAATCCAAAACGCGGGCGACAGTTAACGTATCCACAGAGACTGCGCCCGCTTTCTTTAAGACTAATGCGCATTCCCGTAATGTCGAACCGGTTGTCATCACATCATCAATCAATAAGATTCTTTTGCCTTTTATACGATCGGGGCGCCTGATACGAAAAGCATCTTTCACATTTTTAACACGGGCATGACCGGAAAACTCAACTTGCGGGCGTGTATGTCGATGACGCAGCACCGACGTATAGTCAACATCTACTCCGCTTAACTTTCCCAAATACTTCGCCAATAAAGCCGATTGATTATAGCGTCTTTTTATCAAGCGGGTGAAATGCAATGGTATCGGGATAATGACATCCACGCCGGCATTAAAAATATCAGCTCCGGCACGATGCATCATTTGCGCCAAAACCGGCGCGTTGTCTGTTTTATCATAGAACTTGAAAGACAAAATCAACAGCTTGCTTTCGTCCGTATAACGATAGGCAGAACGACTCATTCGAAACAAAGGATGTTTTTCTTTCAGGCATTGTCCGCATACCCCCTGCCCCGCGCTTTCATAAGGACGTCCGCAACGGGGACAATAAGGAGCGCTGATAAAATCTATTTTGTTAAAACAATCCGGACACAACCCTTGTTCTCCGCTCAAAACCGCGCCACACGCAATGCATCGAGGCGGCAGCAAACAATCCAGAATATGTTTCCAGAATCCCATTTATTTTAGAATCTCGGCTAACTTGCAATGAATATCGTTAATCTTATCAACCGTGATAATTCCGGCATCTTCAAACGCGTCTTTTTTATCCTGAGCGGTAACGTGGCCATTGGTAATGATGTCTCCGGCATACCCCATTTTATGTCCGAACGGAATAGCATTGCCGGCGACAAAACCAATAACCGGCTTTTTCTTTTTTAAATCCTTGTAATATTTG
>CATGXW010000276.1 GCA_949542085.1 uncultured Alphaproteobacteria bacterium | reverse complement strand
TGTATCCGGCGGAAGCTTTGGCCGAAGAATTGGAAAAACGCGGGTATCGTCTGGCTTTGATTACCGACAGCAGAGGAAAGGACAATTATAAAGGAAAACTGGGGCAGATTGACAACTATGCCGTTTTGTCCGGAGCATTGGTCGGAAAGTCGAAGTTGTTTAAGGTTAAAAGTTTGATAAAAACAGGAATTGGCGTGTTGCAGGCCGGATGGATTTTGATGAGAGAAAAGCCTGCTTGTGTGGTCGGTTTTGGCGGATACGCTTCTTTTCCCGCATGTATGGCGGCATTGTTATCCGGTGTGAGTTTGGTCGTTCATGAACAGAATTCCGTCATGAGCCGCACCAATCGCTTTTTGAGTAAATATGCTTCATTAATCGCGCAAAGTTTTCGTAAAACAAAATATGCGCCGGCGGGGGTTAAATCCGTTTTGACGGGGATGCCTGTTCGTTCGGCAATTGTCGATGTGGCTAACCGACCTTTTGTCGGTTTGGAAGATGGCGGAAAAATACAAATTATGGTGCTGGGCGGTTCTCAGGGGGCAAAGGTTTTCGGCGAGGTTGTTCCGGATGCCGTTTGTCATTTGGATGAAGCGCTTCAAAAGCGAATTGTTGTTTTTCAACAATGCCGTAAAGGAGAGGAAGATTTAGTGCGAGAAGCTTATCAAAATGCTTCGTGTCAGGTTGAGGTCCGTTCGTTTTTTGATAATATGGCCGAATTGTATAGTCAGACGCATTTGATCATAACAAGAGCCGGCGCATCATCGGTTTGTGAAATTGCCGTGGCCGGCGTGCCTTCCGTTTTGGTGCCGCTGCCAACGGCCGCCGATGATCATCAGACTTCAAATGCCAAAGAATTGGTTGATGCCGGCGCCGGTTTTTCAATAAAGCAAAAAGATTTTACACGGGAGAAGCTGCAGAAGATTATTGAAGATGTTTTGCAGGCTCCGGAGCAGTTGCAAAAAATGTCCGACAATGCCAGAAAAGCCGGCATAAAAAATGCGGCTGAGAGATTGGCCGACGCTATCGAGAAAGAGATTATCCGTCAATAAAACTTTAGGAGGTGACTATGTTTGGTTTGAAAGCTCGTAAAAATAATCTGGTGGATTTGTTGCCGGAAGTGCGTGGAAAATATAAATGCAATGTTTTACTGTCCAAACATACTTGGCTTGGTGTCGGCGGACCGGCAGAGGTTATGTTTTATCCTGAAGATGATGATGATTTATCTGTTTTTTTGAAAAATAAACCCTATAATCTTCCTGTTTCGGTTATCGGCGGTGGTTCCAACCTTTTGGTGCGTGACGGAGGGGTTCCGGGGGTTGTTATTAAGCTCGACAGCAAATTTTATAGAAAACATCGGCTGGAAGACGGGATTTTGACTTGTGGCGCCGGTATGCGCAACTCCGAACTCAAAAAGATAATGTTGTCTAACGCCGTCGGCGGGTTGGAATTTTTATGTTCTATTCCGGGGCACCTCGGCGGTTCAATTAAAACGAACGCCGGATGTTTTGGTAAAGAAGTTAAAGATGTTTTGCTTCAGGTGACAATTGTTGATGAAATGGGCAATATCAGAGAAGTTCCCGTATCTGATTTGTCATTGGGGTATCGATCGAGTTTGTTTCCCGATGATTGGATTATCACATCTTTGACATTAAAGACGGAACCGCAGTCGCCGGAGCAAACACAGAAAATTATCGAAGAACAAAAGGCGTATCGGATGAAAAGTCAGCCCCATAACGTGCGTACGGCCGGATCAACGTTCAAAAATCCGGAAGGTTTGCGCGCATGGGAATTGATTAAGAAGTCCGGATGCGCGGAGTTGCAGGTTAACGGGGCAAAGGTTTCTGAT
>CATGXW010000275.1 GCA_949542085.1 uncultured Alphaproteobacteria bacterium | reverse complement strand
AAATCTGAAATTAAAATTTTCTTCCATTTTCTAAACTCCGAATTGTTTGTTAAAACAATACCGCCTTTTATAAAAAAGGCGGGGAGTTAAGAACTGCAATAGAACAGCCTGCCTTATTCGTCATACATATATGCTTATGTCGGCAGCTCCCCATTCAAGGAGTTGTTCTTTTCTATTGAGGAGTTCTTAAGCTCCACCGCCGGCTCACCCGACAGCAAAAGTTATATTAAAGGAAAAGGATTAATTTGCAATTAAAAAAAAGCCCGCTTTGCGGCGGGCTTTTGATTAGATATCCAAGTTGACAACGTTTAGGGCGTTATCCTGAATAAATTCTTTACGAGGTTCAACCACGTCACCCATCAGGGTTGCAAAGGTTTCATCAGCCTCTTCCATGTGGTCGATACGAACCTGCAACAAAGAACGAGCTTCCGGATCCAACGTGGTTTCCCACAATTGTTCCGGATTCATTTCGCCCAACCCTTTATAGCGTTGGATAGAAATACCTTTCTTTCCGGCCGTCATAATCGCATCAACAAACGTTACCGGACCGGTGATTTTCTTTTCAACGCCCTGTTTGGAAACCAAATTGCTGACGGTGGCAAAGCTTTCGTGCAGAACATCTTTCATGCCGTTTAACGCAGAAGCTTCCGGACTGTCCAGAACAACGGAACCGACAACGTGTTTTTCGGTCACGCTGCGCAATGTTCGGCTGAAGACCAAAGCACCATCGTTATCAACATCGACCGTCCAACCACGATCATATTCGGCTTCCAGAGAATTCAAGCGATCAGCCAAAGCGGCCAAAGCCGGCTTCAACGCCTCTTTATCATTCAAAAGTTCTTGATTGAACAAACCGGCAATCGCCATTTGTTCAGCAATTTTTTCCGGAACGTTTTTGCTTAAAGTGGCAATCAGGCTGCGTGCCTTGCGATTTTTTTCAACCAGACCGATGAGGTCATTGCCGGCAATCTGCTCACCATTGGTCAACATTAGGGTCGCATCATCGCAACCGCCGCGAATCAGGTAATCTTCCATCTCTCTTTCATTTTTGATATAGAGAATGGAGTTGCCTTTTTTAACCTTATACAAAGGCGGTTGAGCAATATAAACATAACCGCGTTCAATCAACTCAGGCATTTGGCGATAGAAGAATGTCAACAACAACGTACGAATGTGCGAACCATCGACATCGGCATCGGCCATGATGATGATTTTGTGATAGCGGCATTTGTCAGCATTGAAATCATCGCGTCCGATACCGGTGCCAAGAGCGGTGATAATCGTACCGATTTCGGCGGAATTGAGCATTTTATCAAAACGAGCGCGCTCAACGTTCAAAATCTTACCACGCAAAGGCATAATCGCTTGATTTTTGCGGTGACGTCCTTGTTTTGCAGAACCACCAGCGGAATCCCCCTCGACGATGAAAACTTCTGACAAGGCAGGATCTTTTTCTTGGCAGTCCGCCAATTTTCCGGGGAGAGAAGCAACATCCAAAACGCCTTTACGACGGGTTAATTCACGAGCTTTGCGGGCGGCCTCACGAGCGGTGGCGGCTTCCACAATCTTGCCGACAATCATTTTCGCTTCCGTCGGGTGCTCGTCCAACCATTCTTTCAATTTGTCGCCAATGATGTTTTCAACCACCGGACGAACCTCGGAAGAAACCAGTTTGTCTTTGGTTTGGGAAGAAAACTTCGGATCAGGAACTTTAACAGACAGAACACAGGTCAGGCCCTCACGCATATCATCACCGGACAGGGCAACCTTTTCTTTCTTCAAAAGACCGTTTTCGGTCACGTAGTTGTTCAGAGTTCTGGTCAACGCGCCACGGAAACCGGCCAAG
>CATGXW010000274.1 GCA_949542085.1 uncultured Alphaproteobacteria bacterium | reverse complement strand
CGAGAGGGTCGGGAGTTCGAACCTCTCAGCGCCCACCAATTAAACCGCCTTTTAGGCGGTTTTTTTTGTGTGCTGGTTCGAACTCTCTCGGGAGTTCTTCTGGCTCGTAAGCGTTGTTCATCAAACGCTAACTCGCTGCGGTCACTCGGTTTGTAACGTTTGCTTCGTAGCGCTGTCGCTTTCTCGCAAAACTAACAAACTTTCGCCTGTCGTTAACAACTTCTCCATCGGGAGAAGTGGTTTTTCTCCAGCCTCTCAGCGCCCACCAATTAAACCGCCTTTTAGGCGGTTTTTTTTGTGCGGTTTCGAAGTCCGGTGAGCCACCGGAGGCACAATGTACGTGCCGGTTGAGTGTCCTCGTTTGCAGATAAAAAGGCGAGCCGCCGGTCGGTGAACCGATTGCCGTAGTGAGCTGAGCGGCAGTGAGGCAGTTTCTCCGTTTTTTGCGGGTTTTGAGTTTGTGAGTATGTTATAAGCAAAATTCCTAGACATATTTTCTGTTTCTTGCTATTCTAAAATTAGGGAGGATGCCTATGAATATTGATTTGGCCGTTGTTTTATGTTTAGCAAATGAAAAGAAAAATCAGCCGTTTGATGACTACTGTGCTGGTGTGGTGTCGCGCATGCTTGCGCAAAATCCTGATGAAAGAGCGTTTTTGCAACAATATGATATTCATTATTATATTGCGGATAATCCCAGTGATAATAGTGTTGCCAGAGTTGTTGATGCCGATGATAACGATGATTTGGAAAATGGACGACATTTTGCGATTGTTTTTAATCGTGACATATTGGCTCGTTTGGATACGGAAGATAGTATGGCTTTTGTTATTGGTCATGAGTTATCGCATATTCTGTATAGAAAAGATTTTGGGGATGTGAAAGAATTGGCATATGGAGAGGAGGCTTGTTGCGATTGCAATGCCATACGTTTGATGAGGGGCGGCGGGTATAATTTGTTGGATATTGCTGCCGTTGATGCTTTGTATCCTTGTTTGCCTGAGGGGATGGAAAGTCGTTTAAGTGAGCGTCGTGCTTTTATTCAAAGAAATGATATATCAATGACATCAGCCTTAGGAAAAAGCATGCCCTTGCAAAAAGACACGTTTATTCATTTGCAAAAAGAACCTTGGAAAAGGGAAAATATTTTTGAACAAGGTGAACCGGATGTTGCTCGTATTATTGCGGAGATGGTTGATATTATTGAGCGGGGAGACAGAGACAGTTTTAAACGAGGGTTAAGAGATTTTTTGGAGCAAAAGTCGACAGAAGAAGCCACTAAGCTTGTTATGAATATTTTAGGGCAGGTGATGCCAAAATTTTCTCCTGTAACCGAGATGATTGCAACATGCCGTCATCGTAAGAAAATTTATAATCATCCGGTTGTTATGATGAGTGACATTGTGATGGAACAGTTTAATCGTTCCGGTAAAAAATTGCTTCCGCCTGCTGATGTGCAGATTGTCGCGAAATATATGCAAGAAAATCGTTTGTATTTTGAACAGCGGGATCGCAGGTTATGGGAACCGCTTCGTAAGACGATGGCGGCGGCAACAATGTTTGGCTCGAATAATATCGGCGGGCGAATTTAATTTTCTGATAAAAATGAACCGGATGTTAATCTTCTCCGTTATAACTTACAGAGAGGAGGAACAATATGACTGATATTTCTGATTTGATAAAGGAAGCCAAGCCTTTGTATTTTGCCCGCAAACGTCGGAATAATGTTATCAAGTCGTCTTTGGCGATGTTGGTGGGTGTGGTTATGCTCGGCAATTTATATTCCAAACCTCAACCGGCTTGGGACTATAGCTACTATTTCTATAATGGTGAATTTTCAGTTTCTGAGAA
>CATGXW010000273.1 GCA_949542085.1 uncultured Alphaproteobacteria bacterium | reverse complement strand
TGGCTGTAAATAACCTTAATGCGTTCTCCAGCTAGCTTGCTAAAATCAATGCCATATTGCTGAATGAGGTGCAAATAGCTGTAAAAGTCGGGATTCCCAAAGAATACAACGTTTTTCTTAACCTTTAATGCCGCTAAGAAAGCAGTAATATACATTTCCGGGTGGGTCGGATAAACCGGTAGAAAAATTTTGCGCTGACTGTTGTTCTGTAGTAATTTTGTCAGCCTTTTAAATGTGTCTGCCTCTCTGGTGGCAAAACCGTCGTCATAAACGCCATAAAAGTCAACAACCGCATAATCAATAGTATCAGACAACGCTTGCAGGCGTTTAATATCCGTCGGCTTTCGAAAATAGGTGGATTGATCCATCTTCATATCGCCGCTGTGATAAACTGAACCGGAAGCTGATTTAATAATAAAGCCGAAGCTGTCAAAACAAGTGTGGCTGCTGCTGATAACTTCAATCTGCAAACTGCCTATTTTGATGTTGTCACCGGGAGCAATTTCAATTTCTGGCGGCCGTTTGGTGCGCGGAATTTGATAAATCTTATACAGGTCGGCAAGAATCATAAAGGTGTATTTACCCGCATAAAGCGTCGGCAGACGATACCCTGCTTTCAGATAATGAATAATTCCGTTAAGATGATCCGGATGAGAATGTGTCAAAAAAAGGGCTTTAGCCGTGTCTTCGCCGCTGCCCAGCAAAGTCCTGATATCCGGAACTGCGGCTGCGGAATTTCTCACGCCTAAAGCCTGATGATTGTCAAACTTCCCCAAATCAACAAGAATTGTTGTCCGGCTCAGTTTTTTATTTGTTTTTAATTGGAGGTCGGTATACCTGTAACAATGCCCGCTGATTTGGTCAATATTATTTCCACCCAACGGTTGCCAGTATAGGCCGACCTGATTAATTGCTTCATTCATCGTCTTGGCTCTTTTCAAGCCAAAGTTTTATCAGTGTATTTAGTTGCTAGCAATTAATTTGTTTTTTCTGTACTCAGCTAATTTCTTTTCGCGCCAGGCATTTGCATCAATCCGAACATTAGTCTTGCGTGCGGGAGCTTGTTTGAGCGATGCGGTTTTAATCGCTTTAGGCGCTTTTCTGCTTTGTTTTAAAGCTTTTTCCTGTGCTTGTACACGATCGACAAACAGATGGTTGTCGGTATCGTTATTGGCCATTTTGACAATTTCATAGGCTGAAACGATTTTTTTCTTATAACGCAAAGCTTTGTGCGGCGTTTTAGAGTGATAAGCCATCGCGGCTTTCAGCCAGTCTTTGTCATTGTTTTCATACAAATTTTTCAAGTATTTTGCCGCATAAGCCACATTCTGCTGTGGATCTAAAGCATCTTCAATGCTCTTAAAGGCTTTGCCGTGGTATGAAAGGTTAATCTGCATACAACCGACATCAATACTTTTAACGCCTTGTGCCTGTAGATTTTTGATTGCTTTAACGGCTTCAGCTTTGGGTTTGAAAAATTGTCCTTTGCCTTGGGCATTAATTGTCCACGGCCAAGCCAAAGCTTGCTGTTCTTTTTCATTCCAACGCCCGGTTTCGACACTGGAAATCGTTGTTAACAAATGCTTCTTGATATTTTGTTCTTTTTCAATTTTTTGTGTGGCGTTCAGACAGGTATAAGTGTCGTCAGCATAATGTTGGGCGGCCTGTGCCTGCGCCGGCTGAAGTAACATCAGCAAGATTGCAAAAAACATCAAATATTTTGACACGAAATATCGCATCCCTCTGTTCCCTCAAAATGGCCACAAACATCCCTTATGCAACAAATATGCCAATTTCAGTTTATGTTTCGCCTGATTAAAATCTAAAAATTTTGAGGTTGGTTATATCTAAAATATAAACTCCCGATTACTAAAAT
>CATGXW010000272.1 GCA_949542085.1 uncultured Alphaproteobacteria bacterium | reverse complement strand
GAGCAGACGGAAGATGGGACACTGTTGTATGATGTGAAACAGGTGGCCGAGGTTCCGGAGTTAAAAGAAACGGGGCGGCGGACAGAGCGTTTTGATTTGCCGGCATGGGTGGGAGAAACGGCTCCGGAAGAGGGGGCTTTGAGTAAGCCGTATGCTCCGTCAAAAGCGGATGAAGAAGATGAAGAGTTGTCGTTGTCTCCGTTGACAGGGAATCAAAACGGACGGTTTCGCCGTGGGTTGCTCATTCATAAATTGTTACAGTTTTTGCCGCAAAACGGAAATGTTGAGGACAGAGAAGATCTCGTTCGCAAGTTTATTCTTCATAATGCGGCGGGTGTTTCTCAATCTGAATTAGAGCGAGTGACACAAGAGGTTTTGGGGTTAATTAATAATCCTGAGTTTTTGCCGCTGTTCGGCGCGCAGTCAAAAGCTGAGGTTCCGATTATGGGACAGGTCGGCGACAGGATTATTTCCGGACAGATTGACCGTTTGGTGGTTGACGGGGATGTCGTTAAGATTATCGATTATAAAACCAATCGTCCCGCCGCGCGCACCGCGGAAGATATTCCGTCTTTATACAGAAAACAGCTTAGCGCTTACAGAGAATTGGTTGAAAAACTTTATCCTGAAAAAGTTGTCGAGACGTATATTTTGTGGACGGACACGGCAAATTTGATGAAGGTTGAATAGAGAAAATTGAAAATATTTCAATTTCAGGCTTTATTTAATAAAAATATCCACTATATTAGAAAGCATCAATACTTGATTTGCGAAAGGGAAAAATATGAAAGCGATTACAGACAGCCAGTTTGAAACAGAAGTTTTGAATGCCAAAGGTTTGGTTTTGGTAGATTTTTGGGCAGAATGGTGTGGACCGTGCCGTCAGTTGATTCCGATTTTGGATGAAGTTTCCAAAGAAATGGCCGGAAAGGTAGAGATTTGCAAGATGAATGTTGATGAATCTCCGAATACGGCTGCTCAAAACGGTATTCGCAGGATTCCGACTGTTTTTATGTTCAAAGACGGAAAACAAATTGATGTTAAAGTTGGTTTGAATTCCAAGTCTTCTTTGGTTTCTTGGATTGAAGCCAATCTGTAATTTGTGCTTAGGAATCAAAAAGCCCCTGAAAATCAGGGGCTTTTTGTTTATGCGCGTTTGCCATAGGAGAGAAGTTTGTTGCGTACTAAGCCGCGCAAACTGATTTCCGGTCGGGCGCCATAGTGGCTGATGACTTCCGCGGCGGCAATGGAGCCGATGATTGCGCAGGTACCAAGGCTTCTTCCCTGTGTAAGACCATATAGAAAACCGGCGGCATATAAATCACCGGCGCCAGTGGTATCAACGACAGTGTCAACCTTTTCCGCTTCAACGAATGTTTTGGTGCGGCCGTTAACCACGACGGAGCCTTTGGCTCCACGGGTGATGGCGGCAATATCGAATCCAGAGCTTTGTAAAAGTCTTCACCGTCAAAAAGGGAGACCAGTTCATCTTCGTTTCCAAAAAGAATGTCGACATGTTTTTTTACAAAATCCATAAAATCTTGGCGATGGCGGTCAACACAAGATTTGTCGGACAAGCTGAAAGCAACTTCACGGCCGTAAGCATGAGCGGTTTCGGCGGCGTGAATCATTGCTTCTTTGTCGCATTCTTCCCATAAGTAGGCTTCAAGATAGGTGATTCGGCTGGCCTTAATGGTGTTTTCGTCAATATCTTCCGCACTGAGTTTTTTTGAGGCGCCTAAATAGGTGAACATTGTTCTTTGCGCGTCAGGAGTGACCAAGACGATACTGCGGCCGGTGACGGGACCTTCGTTTAGCGGTTTGGTAAAATAGTCAACACCGGCGGCACCAATATCACGGGTGAAAATCTGTCCCA
>CATGXW010000271.1 GCA_949542085.1 uncultured Alphaproteobacteria bacterium | reverse complement strand
GGCAACACGCCGGAATGCGTATACGGAATTTGCAACAAATCAAGCAGTCCCTGAATTTCGCCGTCTTCGCCCCAGTTACCGTACAATCCGTTATACACGACATCTGGCTTTTCCGTTTTCAAAACCTCAATAAAAGCCCACACGTCTTTCAAATCATGCAACACCACGTCATAACCGCTGACTTGCAACGCAGCGACAATATCATCGCAAGCGGTTAGACTAACTTCTCTTTCTGCGGAAAAACCACCGGCCAAAACCAAAACTTTTTTTGACATATTAACTTCCTTTTTTCAAATTTTCTGCTATTGTATCCGAAAAGTTTAAAGAAAGACTAAAACACCAATGAAAAAAGCAATTTTATTTATCCTGCTTGCCGGCATTTTTAAAATACCTTCCGTCATGGCTTTTGAAGTCAAACACGACTTCAATGTTTCCATTGGTCCTTTTGACGCAGCCACCACCCGATTTACCTACACCCTCAATCCCTCGGCTTACGGCGTTACCTCCAAAGTCAAAACCGACGGCGTTTTTAACACGCTTTATCCATTCAAGGCTAATTACGCCACCACCGGCAAAATCAAAAAAGAAAAATTTGAAACCGCCACTTATCATTACGATTCGCAATCCCGTTTCAATAAACGCAGCAAAGAACTCGTTTATGATGACAACGGCCGCCCGCTGTATCGTCTCAGCACCAAAAACGGCAAACAAAAAAAGAGCGGTGTCGATACGACGATAGACAGCACCGACACCACCGATTTGCAAACCATTTTCGCCAAACTGGCCAAACAATATAACGATGTCCGTTTTTGCGACGCCCGCATGCAGGTGTTTGACGGCAAAAAACGCTTTGATGTAATCTTCAAAGACGAAGGCAAAGAAGAACTCCCTTCTCAGGAAGGCCTTGCCTATTCCGGCACGGCCGCAAAATGCTCAATATATATTGACAAATTAGGTGACAAAGGTGATGATTTGCTGTGGGAACTGACGTCGGACCGCCCGATATATTTCTGGATGATGGAAGACGAAAACAGCCGCAAACCGTTCATCGTTAAAATTATGATTGAAGACACGCCGCTGGGACGCTTGGAAGCTCTGGCGCAAAAAATTGAAATAAAGGATTAACATGTTAGATAAAGCTGAATTACTGTTGCCGGCCGGCTCTCTGGTCAAACTCAAAACCGCCATCCTTTACGGCGCCGATGCCGTCTATGCGGGAACACCGGACATGTGCCTGCGCGCCCAGTCAAAATTCTCCGTTGAAGAACTAAAAGAAGGCATTGACTTTGTTCATCAGCACGGCAAAAAAATCTATCTGACGTTAAACCTATTCATGCACAACCGAGATGTTGAAAAACTGCCGACTTTTATCGACACGCTGCGCCAATTGAAACCGGACGGCGTCTTGATTGCCGACCCCGGTGTTTTTCAATTTGTTAAAGAACACGCGCCGGAACTGAATTTGTTTGTCTCCACGCAAGCAAACATCTGCTCTTATCAGGCCGTCAAATTCTGGCAATCCCAAGGCGCCAAACTCTGCGTTCTCGGTCGTGAAGTTACTTTTGAAGAAATGAAAGAAATCAGAGAAAAATGCCCCGACATCATGCTTGAATGTTTCATGCACGGTGCAATGTGCATGTCCTATTCCGGTCGCTGCCTGATTTCCAACTATTTGGCAGATCGCAGCGCCAACCAAGGCAAATGCGCCCATTGTTGCCGTTGGCACTACAAATTGCACCTGCGCCTCAAAGATGGAACGATTAAAGAACTGACAATTGACGAAAACAACAAAGATTCTTTTGAGTTTTTATTGGAAGAAGAATTCCGCCCCGGCGAATATTACGAGGTTATGGAAGACGAATTCGGCGGCTACATGCT
>CATGXW010000270.1 GCA_949542085.1 uncultured Alphaproteobacteria bacterium | reverse complement strand
CAACATATATAAAGTCGAGACCTTTGTTGTCCGAACCACCTGCATTAAGTATGAGGTTGGTGGATGCATTGTTTAGTTCGAACTCTTCTATATCAATTTCCTGCCAGTTTACAGTGTTTGTGTGGAGATCGAATTTCTTGTCTCCTGCGCTGATATTAAGAGTCCAGTCTGGTTCTTTGCTTGCGTCAAAAAGTACTGCGTGTATCTTGTACTTGCCGTTAGGTAAGGTTGTCATTACCAAATCGGTATCAGCGGCATAACCTGAACCGGAGAAACTGCTACGGATTGTAGTGTTGTTGGCAGTACATTTTGTAGTGCCTTCAATCTGTTCGCCTTCAGCAAGGTAAACAACGTTTGTTATATCTGTGGCGGTATAATCCAAATTTATCGTCTGCTCGTTTTCGGTGAGTGTGAACCTATGGTTGTATTCCTTGTTTGTCGGGTCTTTTTTGTAAAGAGTTCCATTCACGTTTACATACAATTTGTATGGCGCTGTAACTTCGTCAGCCTCAAATGCATTGCCTTTGACGAGTGTTTCGATTATATCCCCATTTTCATTTACGGCGTTTACTGTATAAGCCATTGCGGTAGCCTCATGGAACTTAACTGTTACAACCGTAGAGCCATCTTCTGCAACGGTCAGATTCTCGCTGTCATCGCTGTCGTATACAAATTTCTTTGTTCCGTCTTCACTGATAATTGGAGCTTTGTCCGAGTCAATGAGTGTAGGTTTTGTGCCTACTGTTGCTTCTGATATGCGGTTTGCTTTGTTGAGAGCGTTTCCGTTCATGTCTACATATTTCACCGTATAATTAGCAAACTTCATGTCTGCCGGCGGAGCATAGATGGTAAGCGTTGTGATGGCACTCTTGCCGTTATTACCCATGAAACCGATTTGTCCGTCTTCGGTCATGGTGCAGTAGAATTTCTTCCCGTCCTCGCTCTTGACGTATGTGAACGGACCGTCAGGCTCTCCGCTTCCATTGGTGAGCGACATGACGTTAGAAGCATCTTGGCTACATTCGAAAACCACTACCTGGTTTTTCTGAAGATTGATTATAGCGGCACATCTTCCTGCTTTATATGAATATAAGCCGACACCGTCGCGCAGCCACCAGCCCTTGCCGGAACCGTTGCCGATAGCTTGTACAGCCAGAACTCCGGCCAATTCTTCAGGGGTTGTTACGTTGTAGAGGTCTTGATCTTTTTTATTACCGGTGTCATAGGATTTTGTTCCTGTGGCGTCACCCTGTGTCAGAGTTGTATTGTCCGTGAAGCCGTTCTTGAAATCAAAAGTCTTGATTACCGTGTAATTACTCAAGTCCGGATCGGCAGCAAATATGTTCTGCGGAAGCAGAAAAGCAAAAGCCACCAATAACAATTGGGTAAGTAATCTTTTCATTGTTGAATTGATTTGTTTTTCTGCGCATTCCGTTCCGTTTGCGCTTTTTTAAATTTAGATTTAATTTTCCGTTCGCCGTTGCGGAACGTTCAACCCTCCCAGTCTGAGTGGTAAGGGCAACGGCGACAAATCTCTTTCTTTGGTTAAAGGGATTCTTCTGATGATTTTCTTCTCGTTTTCTTTATTTAGTAGTTCTTTTTTTGATTGTTAATTTAAATATAGAGAAATTTTTGGCTAAGTTACACATTGTTTAATAATAATAAAGTAAAAACCTCGTGTTTTTATATATTTTTTGCAAAATA
The DNA here is from genome assembly GCA_949542085.1 of uncultured Alphaproteobacteria bacterium. Classification (GTDB taxonomy): domain Bacteria; phylum Pseudomonadota; class Alphaproteobacteria; order RF32; family CAG-239; genus CAZU01. The sequence goes on along the minus strand of CATGXW010000270.1, from coordinate 174 downwards.
ATATGGAAATATTGTAGAATGCCACTATTCTGCGAATGTACTCAGCCATATTTATGTATATTTTCAACGTATACATGGTGGTGTGCTTGTTTGATATTTCAGTGTTGTCACCGTTGTGTGTTGTTACTCGTCGGTTCGGCATTCTGTTTTCGTTAAGGGACTACTAAAAATATT
>CATGXW010000269.1 GCA_949542085.1 uncultured Alphaproteobacteria bacterium | reverse complement strand
CACGAGCAGTGATATAAATAAAACCATTCTGTTCTTCACCAAATATCGTGAATTTGTTCAGATGGCTCAAGATCCAACCATTAATTTATGTCAATAGGTGATTTATAAAAAAACAAGAAAGCCCCTCCGAAAAGAGGGGCTTTCTTATTTACATGCGCTGACAAACGATGAAAAAAGCATCTTTGATACTTCATCACCCCGTACGGCCAGACGTTCAGGATGCCACTGGACGGCGAGAACGAAGTCACTCCACGGATGCGCCATTTCAATCACCTCGACGGTATTGTCCTCTGTCCACCCCGTTACCAAACAATCTCCCAAGTTTTGATTGATAATCGCCGAACTATGACAAGAATTTGTCACTATCGTCGATGATTGCACAATTCGGGAAATCAGACTATCGGGTCTGAGGTTAACCTGATGAAACAACAGTTCCGGCTTTTGTTTGTGACTGAGCTGCTTGGCAACACCTTCGTTGATTTTCGTCCTTACCCTCGCCCCTTTATAAACAGCCAGCATTTGCATGCCGCCACAGATTGAAAAGGTGGGAAGATTGTTATGCATTGCATAGTGTATCATGCTAACATAAGTTTGCGGACGGCGTTCATAGGAATCGTAGGCATGATTTTTGACCAAACGAAAATTCCCGCCGATTAGCAATATCCCTTGAGGACGGCTCAAACGCAGTTGCTCCCACACATAATCATAGACAATGAAAACGGGGGCGCCACCAGCCTGAACAACGGCATCAACATAATCCGGATGAATGGTGTAATCCTTCTTCTCACGATCGGGATGTTCATCCTGCGCCAAAATAATGGCAACGAGCGGTTTGCCGGCATTGTAATCAAAATCAGGTAACAATACCTTAGGGATCATACCGTTTTGAATACAGGTGCAAATCTCGTCATCGGTGACCGACCACAAAGGAACTTTCTCCTGAGGGTAGGCCTCTTTACGCAAAAATATATCCATATCTCAATAATTTTAATTATTGAGATAATTTATACAATATTTTGTCAATTTGTAAATAGATTTTCTCAGAAAAGTTCAAACATAGCCTTGGCTTCGTCACTCATGTTGGCAACGGTCCACACAGGTTCCCATTGACTGCAGTTTGCAGTTTAATCAAAAGCTTAAGACTTTTACCTCGACACAACCAACCCCATCCAAAAGCGACACGGCATCCGCGGCTTGTTGCGGCAAAACACCGGCAACCGGACAGGTCGGCGCCGTGACGGTCATATCGATAAAGACATCTCCGTTTTCTTTTTGTTCAATTCTATAAACCAATCCTAAATCCCAGATATTTATCATAATTTCCGGATCGGACACCGTTTTGAGCGCGTCAATGATATTTTCGCGAGAAGATAGCGGCTTTCCCTGTTCAAGGGGTTTGCCGGCCGTGGCGATGTAATCTTTCAACATCGGTGTTCCGTCTTCGTTAACCGCCATCATTCCCAACAAAGCTGCCTCACCGGGAGGCAGCATGTCATCGTCCAGATTTTTATTATCATCAGTCATTGTTAGTTACTCAAAAAATTTTTCGCCTTTTGCAAAGCTTCAATAAAACGGTCTATGTCTTCATGGTTGGTATAAAGCCCGAAAGAAGCACGCGCCAAACATTCATATCCCATTCGACGAACCAACGGTGCGGCGCAATGGTGTCCGACACGAACCGCCACCCCTTCCTTATCAAGGACAAAAGCCAAATCCTGACAATGGATGCCGTCAATGGCAAATGAAAAGACGCCACCTTTTTCTTTTGCGGTACCGACAATATTCAAACCTTCAATTTCCGGCAGACGTTTATTCATGTAGCCGACCAATTCGTCTTCATGTTTTTGAATATTATCCATTCCAAGAGCCATCATATAATCCAACGCA
>CATGXW010000268.1 GCA_949542085.1 uncultured Alphaproteobacteria bacterium | reverse complement strand
GAAAATTCACACAAAAATATTTTTAAATCAAAAGAAAACCAATTGAAACACTACAAAAGAGAGGTTATAATGAAGCTAATACCACTAAAGTATGACTTCTGCATTAAGGAAGTCATGGATAATGAAATTGTAAGGAAGCATTTTATCAGCGACGTGCTGGAAATTCCGTTAGAAAACATTAAATCTGTACGGATTGCCAGTCCGGTTCTGTGGACACGCCGCAAAAAAGAAAAATTAGGTATTCTGGATGTTCAGCTTACAATGAATGATAGTACGAAAATCAACATTGAAATGCAGTTAAAGCACCATCCCCACTGGGAAAGCAGGACGGTCTTTTATCTTGCGAAAATGTTTACTGCAGACCTGCGGCGTGGGGAGAAGTACAAAAAGCTAAAAAAGTGTGTCGCGATAACAATCTTGGATTTTAAACTGGATAACAGGAAAGAATACCATAATGTATACATGTTACGGGACAAGGATGGGGATTTGTATACAGATATTTTGGAACTGCACACAATCGAGCTGACAAAAACCCCCGATCGGGAAAAGCCTAATCCGCTTGACGAGTGGCACAGCCTGTTCAATGCGAAAACAGAGGAGGATTTGGATATGATAAAACGCCAAACAAGAAATTTGGGAATTATAGAAGCAATTAAGGAGCTAAAGACCATGAGCCTTTCCGACAGATTATGGTATATACACGAGCAGCGCTTAAAGGAGAAACGTGACCGCGAGTGGATTGAAGACGAGATGTATGAAGAAGGCTTGCAGAAGGGTATTGAAAAAGGTATCGAAGAAGGTATTGAAAAGGGTATCGAAAAAGGTATTGAAAAGGGTATCGAAAAAGGTATTGAGCAAGGACGTGAAGCGGAAAAAGAGAAAAACATAAACTCGTTCGTAAAATCTTTTCGCCGAAACGGGCATACAGACAAGCAAATTGTATCAGAACTCATGATCGAATATGGACTTAGCCTTGAAGAAGCAGAAAAGAAATTAAAGTGAGAAAGCCGGTTCAGGATAAACCGACTAAGTTACTGGTTTATCCTGATATATTGCATTTATATTTTAAAACTCCCGCTTCTCCATAATCCGAACAGACCACCGGTAAAGACCAAACATCAGCGCAAACAATACGAGCGCTGCTACTGGTACCACGATATTCCAATTTAAGCTTAATATGACAAATCTTTCCCCAAATTCCAGTTGCATATAAGCGATTGACCCAAACGCACCAATGATTGCGGCAAAGATCATCATAACAGTGCCGCTTGTTTCCGCAAACTTTAACTTCAACGCTATTTAAAGCGATACGATAAAATATACGACAATTAGATATGACACACAAAATACCAGTTTACGCCAAGAATCTCCGCTGTCTTCTTTCCATATCAGTATGTCAAAAAGAAAACATGCCGCCCCCATAATAATCCATGTAATCGTTGCACTGAGAAAACCAAATATGTATTTTTCACGTACATAATCAATTCTTCGAAACGGCAGGGTGAATAGAAACAGCATTCCGTTTTCATATTCGTCATAATTGATCGTGGTGAGTGAAAAAACGCCAATCATTAATGTCGCAAAACCGACCGCCGCTTCACTGTTGAATGTCCCTAATTGATATACCGCATAACCTGCAATGAATACTAAGAAAAAAATCCCGCGCTTTTTCAGCAAATTAAAATCTTTGATTAGTAAACCTTTCATAAAAATAACCTTGCTCCTTTCTTAACCTGCGAATTTGTGCACGAGGCACAAATTTGTTGTGTGAAACATTTGTTTTTCACACTATCAACCCTCCGTTTTATAACGCTGTCCTTGTTCATTTCTGCAAAAACATTCTCATCATCAAATCCAAACTGCCGTTTTCAATCACGATATCCGGATAGTTCTC
>CATGXW010000267.1 GCA_949542085.1 uncultured Alphaproteobacteria bacterium | reverse complement strand
TCAGGTTTTCTTTACCGGAAAATTTTGTGCGCTTGTTTTTGCTTCCTCTCGGCCGGCCAATCGGTTTGTTTTCGGCTTTTAGCCTGGCCAGACTATTTTTGGTTCTCTGCGAAATCAGATTTCTTTCTATTTCCGCCGATAACCCGAAAGCAAAAGCCAGAACTTTACTCTGAATATCGCTCCCCAGACGGTAGTTATCCTTAATGGTCCAAACCTGACATCCGACATTCATACAATGGTGCAAAATAGACATAACCGATAACAGATTGCGTCCCAATCTGGATATTTCAGAGGCTATCAAAATATCATCCGTTTTCAGCTTTTTTAATAACTTACCGAGTTTTCGTTCCTCAAGTTTTTTGCCCGAAGAAATTGTTTCTTCAATCCACTTGTCTACGCGGATTTGATTAGCCGTGGCAAAATTCTCAATTTCAAAATGTTGATTTTCATTATTTTGCTTTTCCGTACTTGTACGTATGTAACCATAAATCATCGTTTCATCCTTTAATTTCACTTATTAAGGGAACGACAATTAATGCAAATATAAACTATTGAAAATAAAGGAACATTTGTTTTCAATCTACATCTAATATATTAAATGTCAATAAAAAATACAAATTTCACAAGATAAATTGTATTGAATTTTTCGGTTCGGTTTTAAGCAATGTTTTTTGAGATTGAGCATTTTACGATGTAAGAACTTTTTAATGAGGAAATACTATGAATAAAACATTATTACTGGCCGGTGTTGCCGTTTCTTTATTTGCTGCAAATGCCAATGCTGCTGATTTGCAACAGTATGTTTCTGCTAAATTGACATATTCTGACGCTTCTCATGATGTTAAGTGGTCTGATACTTGGACAAATGACGATGATGAAGTTGTTTCTGAAAGCGGAAAGCAAAAATTCAGCGACAATGTTTGGGGCGGTAGCTTGGCCTATGGTGTTAAAGCTGATGCGGTTAGAACAGAATTGGAATTGAATATTAAACAAGACGCTGAAAAGAAATTTTCTGAAGTATCAGAAGACGAAGGTGATGATGCTGGTGTTGAAACAACAAAATTGTCTGTTGAAAACAATTCTGTTATGATTAATGCATATTATGACATTAACACAGGTACAAAATTGACTCCTTATGTCGGTGCCGGTATTGGTATGGCTCATTTGAAAGCTACTGCAAAATATGATGATGGTAAAGACAGCAAGAGCAAAAACAATTTCGCTTGGCAGGTTGGTGCCGGTGTTGCTTATGCTTTGACTGATAATGTTGCTCTTGATGCCGGTTACAGATACACAGATGCCGGTGATGTCAAAATCAGTGATGGTGAAAGCACAAACAAATATGAAGCTAAGTCTCATGAATTCTTATTGGGTGCAAGATACAGCTTCTAATTTTATGCTGTAAAGCAATTAGTTTTTTTCATGAAGCAAGCGGTGCAGAAATGTGCCGCTTGTTTTTTGCCTTATGCCTTGCTGATAAACGGATTGCCTTTAATCAGGTAGCGCCACGGATTATCTTTGTCTTCTCCCGCATAATCAATCCCTACCCGCGGTTTGGCAATAAAATCGATATCCTGTGTGCGAGGCGAAATCCAAAGCTCATTACCGCGCAAATCTATGCCATCGTGCTGTTGTTTGGTAATTCCCAATGCCTGACATAGTTTTCCGGGGCCGGTGGTCAGATTTTTTACATTATCGCAGCGGCGGCGCTCTTTCATAATATCCAAGCCGGCAACAGGTTCAAGCGAACGGATTAAAACGGCATTGGCGGTTCTTTCCGGACCAACGACCACATTAAACTGATGATACATTCCATACACAAAAAAGACATACGCACAGCCGCCTGCCTTAAACATTGTCGCCGTTCTCGGTGTCAGCTTATTCGGATAAGCGTGACA
>CATGXW010000266.1 GCA_949542085.1 uncultured Alphaproteobacteria bacterium | reverse complement strand
GCAATCCTAAAGGAAAGCCGGTTTTGGTGTTTCACGGCGGTCCCGGTGGCGCGATGTCTTATCGGGCGGCAAAGATGTTTGACAAGCGGTTTCGGGTTATCCTTTTTGATCAGCGCGGTTGTGGGAAATCTCTGCCTTTGGGATGTCTGGAACATAACATGACGCCAGATTTGCTTGATGATGCAACTCGTCTTCTTAACTTTTTGAATATTAATGATAAAGTTATTGTTCGAGGTGGTTCTTGGGGATCGACGCTGGCTTTGGTTTGGGCAATTCAACATCCGGACAGGGTTGAGCGTCTTTTATTATCGCAGATTTTTTTAGCTGATGAAGAAGCAAAATCTTGGGAAGAAAACGGAGCAGGGTGGTTCTATCCTGACTTTTTGGATGAGTTGAAGAAAGAGGCGGAAGGTGCTGATTTAGCTTCATATTATGGAGGGCTGATTAGAAGCGATGTTTTAGAAAAACAGCTTGTGGCAGCCAATACTTATGGTTTTTGGGAGGTGGTGCGGAGTTCTTTGCAGCCGCATTGGAATAACTGTTCGGAACTTAGTGAATATGAACTGGCGTCGCAAAGAATTTTTATGACTTATGCTGCTAACCGGTTTTGGCTTTCTGATAATTATGTTTTGGAAAACGTTGATAAAATCGCAAAAATTCCGACGTTAATTGTTCATAATCGTTTGGACTTTGTTTGTCCGCTAAAAGGTGCATATCGTTTACATAAGGCTTTGCCAAATTCGGAATTGGTTGTTGTTTCCGGACAAGGGCACTTTGGCGGTATATTAGCAGATACGATAAAAAAAGAAATCAGAAGGGTGTTAAAATGAGAAAAGACTTTTATATATTTCGTCATGGACAGAGCACTTATAACGTTGCCGGTCGTACGCAGGGGCAAACCAATGATTCCGTCTTGAGCGATTTGGGGAAAGAGCAAGCTGTTGTAATTGGCGAACGACTTGCCGGTAAAGGGATTGAGATTATTGCTACATCTCCGTTAAAACGGGCTATGCAAACTGCTGAATTGGCAAACAAGGCTCTGAATGTTCCGATTATTGTGGATGAGCATTTTATTGAAGTGAATGTCGGTGTGGTTGAGGGAATGCACTATACTGAAATTTGTGAGAAATTTGAGGATATTTTCAAAAAAATGCATTTGCCGGGGAAAGAGTGCGAAAATGTTTGTTATCCGGGTGGCGAGACGAGAAAGCAGGTTAGGGAACGTGTTTTTGACGGATTGAAGAATTGGGTAAAGCAACCTTATCAGACTATTGCCGTTTCGTCTCACGGAATTATGCTTTCGCAGGTTCTGGTAGCTTTGGGGGATGAAACAACTGATGTGAAAAACGGCGCAATTCTGCATTTGAAGTTTGAAGATGAGCAATGGAGTGTTGTCGAATGGGTATCTTAGAGACAGAAAAAGAGATTGCGGCCGTTGAGCGGGCTAATTTTATTTTACTGTCATTGTATCGGGAATATGCTATCAAGTCGCAACATAACGAGCAATTAAAAGAAGAATATTTTGGTAAGATGCGGCAAATTAAACATGATTTGCGTTATTTAACTCATAAAGAACTTTTGGTGAAAACCGAAAGGATTTATCGTCCCGCATTGTTAAAAATGAAAGGATAGTCGATGTCAAAAGCCAATGAATATATGTTAACTCCGGACGAACGACAGGATTGGTATGAGTCTATGGTTCGTCCGTTATTTTTGGATGGAAAAGAGAAGAGTGATTGCCCGACTTTTGTTTTATTGACGGGGCAGCCTGCCGCAGGGAAAACCACGGCTTCCGCTAAATATTCTCAACTTTTGGGCAGCGAGCCTGTCAAATTCGGCGGGGATGATATTCGTATTTTGTTGCCTTATGCGGACAAGTTGTTGCATGAAAAGCCTATA
>CATGXW010000265.1 GCA_949542085.1 uncultured Alphaproteobacteria bacterium | reverse complement strand
GCGGCCTAACCTGTCCGGCACAAGCCATTGAAAGAATTATCCACTTTGTTTCCAAAGACGCTTTTGATATTGCCGGACTGGGTGAAAAAATCGTCGAAGATTTCTACAAAGAAGGCATCATCAAAAACCCTGCCGAAATTTTCACGTTGGAAGAACGCAACCGTGGTGGAGAGGATTTATTCTCCGCCGGACAGGGTTTGCATTTGGAACGCAAAGAAGGCTGGGGCAAAAAATCAGTTGAAAATCTGTTCAAAGCTATCAATGAAAAGCGCATCATTTCCCTGCCTCGTTTCATTTATGCTTTAGGCATTCGCCAAATCGGCAGCGCCACAGCTCTGTTGTTGGCCAAAAACTATGGAACATTTTCAGCTTTGCAAAACGACATGCAGCAAAAAGAAACCGGAAAATTAGTCGCTATCGATGGCATCGGCGCTTCTATGGCTACAGACATTGTCGAATTCTTTCAAGAAGAACATAACCTCAAAATCATCAAAGATCTCTTACAACAGATTACGGTGGAAGAATACATCGACACCACCAATTACAACTCCCCCTTAGCGGGAAAAACAATTGTATTCACCGGAACTCTGCAACAAATGACTCGTTCGGAAGCCAAAGCAAAAGCTCAAAATCTGGGAGCTAAAGTTGCCGGTTCTGTTTCAAAACTCACGGATTTTGTTATTGTCGGAGCCGATGCCGGTTCTAAAGCCAAAAAAGCGCAAGAACTCGGCATTGCAATATTAAGTGAAGCCGAATTTTTAGAAATGACCAAATAGTTTACAAAAAGAAAAACTGATAAATACGAGCCAACACCATGTTGCAATAAACAATCAACGGTGACACAATAAACATCAAAACTGCTAACGGTGCATTCAAATATTCCGTTATCTGCTGAACAATCACAAAACCAAAATTAAAAATTAAGGCCAGCATCAAAAACTGCCAATAATTTCCCGATGTTTTTTTCCAAGCTTCATGAATACTGCCCGCTCTTCCCAACAGAGATGAAATCCAAGCCAAGAACGGCCGATAAATAATATAAGGAGACAAAATCGTTACCACCAAATGCAACCCTAAATCCAACCAATCGGATTCCAACATATACTTTTGTAAAAACCGCTGATAGCTCTCCGTCATATCTTGCGGCAACCCCAAAAACAGAGGCACAATAGGCAACACAACAATAATTGTCACCAAAATCATACTAAAAAACAAAATCTTTGTAGAAGAAACCGTTGACTGAAAAATAATCCGCCCGTCGAAATACGGATAACGACGAAAATAATAACGGAAAAAATAACACCAGAAAATATATCCCAGCACCAACAACGGCAGAAAAATAATTGTTTTCCAAGAATAAACACCGGCCAACAAAATAAAGAAGTTAACAAATGAAAATGCGAGAACAGATTTCAGATTCGCCAAAACACATTTATTGGTGCAATCAAACATCTGTGCCAACGGCAATTTTTTGATAACATTTTGTTCCATAAAAACCTCTACGTTTATCTCTATTTAATCGACGCATCCATCGGATTAAAACGCAACAAAATACTCTTCCACATATCATACTTTTCCGCATATTTTTCGGACAATAAGGTATACGGACCGCAAATGTGAACCGCGCGACGGGCACTGTCCGCCACCGAGCGGAAATGCGTATCGCTGTTATAGCGCGCCGTATCCAAAATATCGACACGGGCAACCGTACCATTCTGGTTCAGATAAGCACGGATTTCAACCACCATATCCTCAATACCTCTGGCTCCCGGATCCAGATTCCAACATCCTCTCAAACGACCGGCCAAAGCATCAAGCTCAGAAATAGACAATTCACTGAAATATGAACCGCTTGTTCCGCCTTCCACACCCATATTATTAACTTTTGTCCCTTCTTTGATAACC
>CATGXW010000264.1 GCA_949542085.1 uncultured Alphaproteobacteria bacterium | reverse complement strand
AAAAGCCATGTTGTATTGCGCCACGAACGCAATAAATTTCATCAATTCAGCACTTAACGGCGGCAAGTTGATTCTTTCCATTACCGGTTTTATCTTAGCTTCGTCAATCGTCGAACTTCGTCCTAATTTCCAAACCGCGCCGACCAGAACCTCTCGCCCGAAAGAAACGCGCACCAATTCACCCAATACGACTTCACCGTCGATTTTATAATCAAACGGTTCATTAAACGGCAACGGCAACAAAATTCCGACAATTTGCGACAAGATACTCACCTTCAACTTTAATTTTTCATATCATAAAACAAGCCGCATAAAATAGAAACCCCGCCGACACATCTGTCCCCAGCAAAACAAAAGCCATTAACCAATACTTAAATGAAATAAATTAAAATAAGAAGCATGAAAAAAGAAATCATATATAAAGCTTCGGAAGAAGTAAAAAGTCATATCAAACGCTGGCAAAACTGGCTGCGTAGCGAGCGACGCTATTCCGAACACACCGTGGATTCATATTCCCGTGATTTGGCTTTGTTCCTATCTTTCATCGAACACCGGTTGGAAAAAACACCGGATGTTTCCGATTTGCAAGATTTAAGCATCCGTGATTTCCGCGCCTTTTTAAGCCACCGCAACGATAAATACATTGAAAAAAGCTCCATCGCCCGAGAACTTTCCACTTTACGCAATTTTTTCAAATGGCTGAAGCGTCATAAAATTCTGCAAAACAGCGCCATCAGCGTTATCCGCTCTCCTCGTCGGGCAAAAATATTACCCAAAGCTTTAGATATTGATCAAACATTTAATGTTATTGACGCGGCCGGAGATGTTTACAAAAAAGAATGGCAAGGGCTTAGAGATACCGCCATTTTTACAATACTATACGGTTCCGGTTTGCGAATTTCTGAAGCCCTTGCGCTTAATGTCGGTGATATTGGTCATAACAACTTCCTAAAAATCAAAGGAAAAGGAAACAAAGAACGCCTTGTCCCTCTCCTGCCTGTTGTTAAAGAAAATATTGATACCTACCTTGCGGCCTGCCCCTACAAACTCACCAACGGAGATCCGTTGTTTCTAGGAGCAAGAGGTGATCGTCTGAGTCCGCGTATTGTTCAACGCAGTCTTGAAAAAATCCGCACGCTTTTGGGCCTTCCCGATACATTGACGCCCCATGCCCTGCGACATAGCTTCGCGACTCACCTTTTGGCTGAGGGAACTGATTTGCGCTCTATTCAAGAATTATTGGGTCATGCATCCCTCACCACAACCCAGCGCTATACAGACGTGCAAATTGACACTCTGCAAAGAGAATATCAAAAAGCACATTTATTGGAAAATCATTAAAAAAAAATGCCGATTGAAAACAACCGGCATTTTATTTCAAAAAGAAACTCGTAAAATCAGTGAAATCGACAATAAATTGATTTTACAGCAACCAAAGATTACTTTAATTTCTTTTCAACAAACTCTTCATGCTTCTTTGATTTTTTATCATACTTCTTCAAAGTCAGCTTTTCAGGATGAGTTCTCGGATTTTTTTCCGCCAAATAAAATGTGCCGGTACCGGCTGTGCTTTCCAATTTAACTTTAACTTTTACTGCTTTTGCCATTGTTTTACTCTTTATATACGTTAGACATTTTCATAGTTGAGCTTAATATACATTTATTTCCCTGCTTGTCAACCGAAATTTTGCAAAATTTGCGCCCAAATCACATTTTCTGACGAATCTGTCGTTCAATCAACTCCTTGGCGGCATCCAAATCAAGACCTTCGCCTCCTCGGTTCTCCCGTAAACAATTGTCCGAAGCTCCGACAGCCAAAAGATTAGAAACATTTTTCGACTCAGGCATTTCAAAAGTACAAACATCAGGCAAAACACCGCGCCCTTCAATCAAAATACCGGAAGGCG
>CATGXW010000263.1 GCA_949542085.1 uncultured Alphaproteobacteria bacterium | reverse complement strand
GGAGCCATTCCCAAAGGCGCAAAAATAAAAACCGAAAACATCATCACCAAATTCATAATAACGGAAACAGCGGCCGGAGCGGCAAATTTTCCTAAAGAATTAAGAATTCCGGACTGAAAAGAGACAATCGAAATAAACAATAAAAACGGAAACGTGATTCTTGATAAAATGGTCGCCAGCTCCAATTTCCCCGGATCATCGGCAAATCCCGGAGCCAAAAGCATGACCACATCCGGCATAAAAATCTCTACCAAAACCACAAACAATCCCACGAAAAAAGCCAATACCGAAATCGCCGATGCCGCAAATTTCATCGCTTTTTCATTACCGTCACTAACCATTTTTTGCGACAACATCGGCACAAATGCGGTTGTAAAAGCCCCCTCGGCAAACAAACTGCGAAACAAATTCGGCAGCTTAAACGCCACAAAAAAAGCATCCGCAATCATTCCCGCCCCCAGATAACTGGCCAACACCATATCTCTCAAAAATCCGGTAATGCGTGAAATGAGGGTAAAACCGCCAAACGTGGCTATTGATTTAAACAGGTTCATTTTGTACCTAAATTCTTATTAATTTGATTTTAACTGATTTTAGATTATAAATATTAAAAAAAGGATAAGGCATAAAATTTGCCGTTCAACAAAAAAAAGCTTGATTTTATTATTTTATCGATTAAATTTGTCAAAAATGCAAAAAACGCTGTAACTATTGAAATTTTATTGAGTTTCACACACTTTAAAGATTGACAACAGCACTTTAAATTGCGATAATAGACAAAAGAATGTTTTATGGAGAAAAACAATGACCGAGACAACAACTATCGGCGATTATAAAGTAGAATACGACCGAATGGGCAAACCTACTTTCACTGATGCCGCAGGAAATATTGTTCACTACACAGATTTAAAAGGCAATGAACTTGCTTTCGCCAACGACCATTTTAAAATGGTATCAGGAAAAACCCAAGACGGAAAAGCTGAAAACCTGCCTCAAAACCTGACTAAAGAGCATTTAAATGAAGCGCAAACACTTCTAAAAGATGCCGCTGCCAAAGATGCTTCTCCCCAAGTCATGGATAATATTAATGACTTTATAAACGGTCTGGATAATATGGGGAAAGATAAAATAAATAGCCTAAAAGAGAAATTAAACGGATTTGGGAAACAAATTGCCAAAGCGGTTCAAAAGCCTATTGCCAAACTCAACAACCAAATTAATAAGAACCAAACAACTCGTTAAAAATCACCTCCATAAAACAAAAACCTCGGATTCTCCGAGGTTTTCTTTTATCTATCCTCTTTTAAAAACGCCGTCCTCTATCGGCGGCAAAAAGCCGCTCCACCGTCCAACCACAAACTCCACTTTGTCAACCCGCGCCAACAAAGGTCCTTTGTGACAAGCGACAATCATCTTGTCAATCACCTCTTCCTCACCGCGCATTCTGATTTCAACACTGCCGTCGGCTTCATTATGCACCCAGCCGGAAATCCCGCCGATGGCTTGTGCGGTTTTGACAGCCCAATAACGAAAACCGATTCCCTGAACCCGACCTTTAATCTTGATATAAACTTCTTTAATCATTCTTCAAAAAGTCTTCTATCTGTTGCAGTTCTTCGCGCATTTCCTCACGACGTTTGGCAGCTTCTTCATCAACACCCCAGCTCTCGTTCTGCCAAAGCTCTTCCAAAAAAGCGGCCTCAAACGCTTCTTTGGCATTGATACGCCCTTTGACCAAAGCCGCGGCTAACAAAACCGAGCGCATAATCAACGCCGCCGCATAAAATGCAGCCAATTCCTTATCCGACAATTGTTCTAAAAAATATTTCAAACGATAAGCCGACGTCTGATTCTTTTTCGGAACTTCCAAACCGTGCGTATTGATAAAATCGGCATTCAAAGGCTGATTC
>CATGXW010000262.1 GCA_949542085.1 uncultured Alphaproteobacteria bacterium | reverse complement strand
TCCAGCGTGCCGAGTATCTGAAAGAACACGGAATGGTCGACATTGTTGTCCGCCGTCAGGAACTGAAAGACGAGCTGGTTAAAGTGCTGAGCATTTTACTGCATCGTAAACCGCAGTTAAGCACGCTGTCTATTGAGCAAAAATAGTTACCATGCCGCTCTGCAATAGTATTTGCTTTGAAGATTTCGGACGACACAGAGCCTGAGTTTCCCTGCAATCTTCACTAAAAAAGCCCCCAATCTTTTCAAATTGGGGGCTTTGCTTTATCTATTTTGTGACGGCATCTGAGCTTCGGTCTGCAAGGTTGAAATAAAGTCATCCAACTTCATGACTTCTTGCTTGTCAGAACCCAGACGGCGAACCGTAACTGTTCCGTTTTCGCGTTCCTTGGCGCCGACAACGGCAATAACCGGTATCTTGGCAACGGAATGCTCACGAATTTTGTAGTTGATTTTTTCGTTACGCAAATCTGTTTTGGCGGTTAAGCCTGCCATGCGCAGCTTGCGGGCAACATCTTCCGCATAATCGTCAAATTCGCTGACAATAGGGGCAACAACCACTTGTTCCGGTGACAGCCACAACGGCAGCTTGCCGGCATGATGTTCAATCAAAATGCCGAGGAAACGCTCAATAGAACCGAACAAAGCGCGGTGCAGCATAACCGGCTGATGTTTTTCACCATCTTCGCCAATGTAGGAAATATCAAAACGCTGAGGCAGATTCATATCCATCTGAACCGTGCCGCATTGCCATTCACGACCGATGGCGTCACGCAAAATAAACTCAAGTTTCGGGCCGTAAAATGCGCCTTCACCTTCATTGATTTCATAAGCGTAGCCGTGTTTTTCCAAAGCATTAGCCAATGCTTTTTCTGAGATATCCCAAATCTCATCAGAGCCGATACGTTTTTCCGGACGAGTTGACAGATAGATTTTGATATTATCAAAGCCGAAGTCTTTATAAATATCAAAAATCAACTGCATGGTTTTGACGCATTCTTCTTCCATCTGTTCCGGAGTGCAGAAAATGTGCGCGTCATCTTGTGTAAATTCCCGCACGCGCATCAAGCCCATCAGGGAACCAGAAGCTTCATAACGGTTAACCATGCCGAACTCAGCGATTCGCAACGGTAAATCACGATAAGATTTAATCCCTTGTTTATAAACCAGCAATCCACCGGGGCAGTTCATCGGTTTAACACAGAATTGTTTGTCGTCTTCTGTCTTGCCGGAATAGTTGTGAGCACCGTATTTTTCCCAGTGACCTGACGTTTCCCACAAGCAACGATCCATAATGCGCGGGGTGGAGATTTCAACATAGCCGTTGTTCTCTTGCCGTTTGCGCATATACTCAATCAAGCGGCGATAAATTTTATAGCCTTTGTCATGCCAAAAAACGGCGCCGGGAGCGTAGTCCGGTTCAAAATGGAACAAGTCCATTTCTTTAGCCAGTTTGCGGTGATCGCGTTTCTCGGCTTCTTCCAACATTTTCAGGTATTCATCAAGTTCTTTTTTGGATGTCCACGCCGTCGCGTAAATGCGTTGCAACATTTCTTTGCTGGCATCACCGCGCCAATAAGCGCCGGCCACTTTCATCAGCTTGAAAGCGTCACCGATTTTACCGGTGGACGGCACGTGCGGACCACGGCACAAATCTGTAAAATCACCTTGACGGTATAAGGAAATAACTTCGCTTTCCGGCAAATCTTCAATGATTTCGGCCTTATAATTTTCACCTAAATCTTTGAAGAACTTGATGGCGTCATTACGGGGCATGACAATGCGTTCGATTTTTTCATCACGCTTGACGATTTCATGCATCTTTGCTTCGATTTTGGCAAAGTCTTCCGTCGTAAAAGGTTCTTTGCGGGCAAAGTCGGAATAGAAGCCGTTTTCGATAGCCGGTCCGATAGTGACCTGAACATCTTTCCACA
>CATGXW010000261.1 GCA_949542085.1 uncultured Alphaproteobacteria bacterium | reverse complement strand
ACCGGCTCGGAAAGGTTTTGCAGTATTTTACGGGTGGTGTCGGTTAACGTATATAGATTTTGTTCCGTAAAATCAATTTGATAACGTCGCAAGGTGTTGTTGGCAACCAAGTTTGTGCCGATGAAACAAGTTAACAAAAACGTAAAAGCCCAGATGTAGCTACTGCGTTTGGCAGATTGAAGCCATTGGGTTGTTCCGGCGGTTTTGAAACTGATGATGAGAATTGTCGTAAAATTGAACAAAAGGATTAAAGAGGCAAAAAAGATAACGGCCCTGATTTCCAACAATCCGTGGATGATGGTGTCAAAATGTGTAATGAAACTGAACGAGGCGATCATATCAATAATGGAGAGCGGGGCAAAACTACGGAAAAAACCTAAGATATATTCAATTCCGCAGAGAAAGAAAATCAGGTTGGCGATGACGGACAGTACCAAGGCTATGACCTGATTTTTTGTTAATGCGGACATTGTCTGAGAGATAGATAACATACTGCCGGCGAGAATAAAGCTGCCGAGATAGCTTAAGGCAATGACGGCGTTATCCGGTGAGCCCAATATGTTTACGGTTATCCAGAACGGAAATGTCAGGAGCAGAGCCAAAGCGCAAAATAACCACGAGGCAAAGAATTTTCCCCAAACCAAAGATGTGACTGTCACCGGCATGGTGATGATTTGCAGAATTGTTTTGGTGCGGAATTCTTCAGACCAGAGGCGCATGGAAATTCCCGGCAGGAAAAGTAAATAAAGCCATGGTTGATAGCCGAACATCGGCAACAGGTCGGCGTGTCCTCGTTCCATAAAATGTCCGAAATAGATAGCAAATGAACCGTTTAATAACAAAAAGCAAATGAGGTACACATAAGCCAACGGAGAGATAAAGTAGCGATAAAATTCGTTTTTGGTCACTATCCATAATTTGTTCATTGCGGTTACCTTGTCAATTTTTTGAAAGCTTGTTCCAGAGTGTCGCAGCGTTGTTGTTTTAAAATACCGTCCAAAGTGCCGTCGGCCAGAATCTTTCCCTGATTCATCAAGATGATACGAGTGGCGATGGTTTCGGCTTCTTCCAACAGGTGGGTTGAGATCATAATTGTTTTTTGTCGGCTCATTTCTGTAATCAGATGGCGGATATGTTCTTTTTGGTTGGGGTCGAGGCCGTCCGTCGGTTCATCAAGCAATAAAATCGGCGGGTCGGATAAAATACTTTGAGCAAAGCCGACACGGCGCAAATACCCTTTGGACAGGGTTTCGATTTTTTGGTGTTGTATATTATCTATTTTGGCTAATGAGGAAACCAAGGGCAGGCGTTCTTTTTGCCGATCTTTGCTCAAGCCTCTGAGTTCGGCCATGTAATGAAGAAAATCAGCGACTTTCATATCGGGATACAGCGGAGAGCCTTCCGGCAGAAAGCCGATTTTTTCTTTGGTTTCCAAAGGCGTTTCCGCAATGTTTTTACCCAAGATTTTGATGGAGCCGCTATCCGGAGCCAGATAACCGGTCATCATATTCATCAGAGTTGATTTGCCGGCTCCGTTAGGACCGAGCAACGCAATGATTTCTCTTTGATAGGCATTGAATGAAAGTTTTTGTACGGCCTGAATTGTGCCGAACGATTTACATAAGTTTTTTATTTCAATGGTCGCCGCCATGGTTTTCTCCTTTATCAAAAAGTTTAATGATAAAAGTTAAAAATAAGGTGAATCCTATTTTTTGTTCAGTTCATATAAAACTATTGCAGCTGTTGTGGAGACAGCTTTGTGAGAGGTCAGAGATACTAAAACCCCAACATTAAAGAAGCTGAGAAGACGTCAATTCCTCTGCTCAGCAGGTATGTGATAATACTATTACATCTGTGTTTCACCACACACTAATGACTTTGCAAGGTTTAACAGAAAAGATACAAAGATGCTGAGAATTAAGGAAAATGAGTACTTCTGGTTGTTTAA
>CATGXW010000260.1 GCA_949542085.1 uncultured Alphaproteobacteria bacterium | reverse complement strand
CACGACCAACCGATAAAATCTTTCCTTCTCCGGACGGAACTTTATAAACCTCACCCGGCTGAAGCACTTTGCTTATCCAGAGCTTGTCTTTATCTTTTACTTCAACCCAAGTTTCCTGATTAACTTTCAGCACGATGCGGGCATCAGCTTTGGCATCTGCCTGAACAGAAGCAGGTGTCAACTCAGCCTCTTCAGCTGCGGGTTCTGTCGCTGCAGGAGCTTCTTCTGCCGGCACATTGTTTTCAGGTTCAACAAAATTACCCTCATTAACAATCACCTGAGGCACATTTTCAACCGGAGCTGCCGTTGTGGTATCAATAATCACCATACGACCGCCTTCCGGCGCAGGAACTGTCTCGTCCAAGGTTGCAAAATCTTCAACCTGTAACGGGAAACTGTCTGCCGGCGCATTATCAACCAGCATATTTTCTTCGACAACGGTTTCTTCAACCATATTCTGACGTTCGTTATACGCAAACCATGCGGCATACAACGCAATGATAGAAATCAGACTGATTAACAGATATTTGCGGTTAGGTATCGTAGCCTCGGACTGCGGCTCTAAAACATAGACGTTATCCGCTTTGGCATTCGCATCCGTTTCTTCCTTAAATAATTGAACGACACGCGCCGAGTTCAGCCCCAAAAATTCGGCATAAGAGCGAATAAAACCAACACCATACGGTGGCTCCGGGATATCCTCATAACAGCTGTTTTCAATAGCTTCCAGATAAGAAGCGCGAATATATAACTCTTTGGCAATATCCGCAATTTTATAGCCTTTCTTTACCCGGGCATCATGCAACATCCCGCCGACTTTTCCTTCGTTATCCGACAAATTTTCTTTGACATCCTGAGCTGCTGCGGTGCTCTGCTCTTTTGTTATTTCCTTTTTCACGGTCATATCCCTTTAATATAATACTTTAACTCTTGCGAATCTGCCGGATATTGAAACATACTTTTTAATAGATTTCAATACCATGGTCATAAGCATAAGCCATTAATTGCGGACGTAAAGTCCTTTTTTTAGATTTCAATAAACTTTTCACATAATCGCTCACTTCTCCGGCATTAATGGTGCGAATCATAGATTTGACCCGCCCGAAAGATGTTCCCGTGGATGACAGGTTACGATACCCTAAGCCAATCAGCGCCATCGCTTCAATCGGATTGGAGGCCATCTCGCCGCACACCGAACAATAAACGCCCGCGGCATCAGCCTTGGCAACAATATCGCCCATCAGCCGCAAAAACGGCGCAGACAAAACATCGTAACGTTCTGCCAAGCGCGGATTGCCGCGATCACAGGCAAAAGTAAACTGCGCTAAGTCATTTGTGCCGATGGAGATAAAATCCGTTTGTTTCAGAACCTCTTCCAGCTGAAAGACAATTGACGGCACTTCCACCATTAAGCCCACATTGACTTTAGAGGGCACGGGTGTTCCGCGGCGTTTCTCCTTATCCAGCTCAATCATCAGCGTTTCTTTGGCTTCCTCAAATTCCGACACATCCGAAATCATCGGAAACATCACATTTAATTCCTTGCCGGCGGCTGCGCGCAGGAAAGCCCGCATTTGCTTGCGCAAAATTGCCCGACGGTCAAGCGTAATGCGAATCGAACGCCAGCCTATCGCCGGATTTTCTTCTCCCATCGCGCTCCAATAAGGCAGCAGTTTATCTGAACCGACGTCCAAACTGCGGAAAATGACTTTTTTGTTTCCGGCCTTGTCCATCAGCTCTTTATAATAAGAGATTTGCCGTTCGACATCAGGCATAACATCAGAAGCCATAAAAGGGATTTCGGTTCGGTATAATCCAACACCATCACAATTCGTGGTTTCGATATAATCCAAATCAAACGCCAGACCGACATTGATATATTGCCAGATACGCACGCCGTCCAAGGTTTTAGAGGGCAGTTTTT
Source organism: uncultured Alphaproteobacteria bacterium (assembly GCA_949542085.1). GTDB lineage: Bacteria > Pseudomonadota > Alphaproteobacteria > RF32 > CAG-239 > CAZU01. Next base: position 25 of record CATGXW010000260.1, on the reverse strand, counting down.
TCAACTCATCCAAACGCGCCTGCAG
>CATGXW010000259.1 GCA_949542085.1 uncultured Alphaproteobacteria bacterium | reverse complement strand
GTGTAATAACCTTAAAGCCTCTTGACGACGATAAAAAATAGGTTTAATCGAAAAGAATAGAGCGCGTTTATAGCGCGCTCTACCCCACAGGACTAAATATAAGGGGCTATAGCTCAGTTGGGAGAGCGATTGGTTCGCAATCAATAGGTCAGGGGTTCGATCCCCCTTAGCTCCACCATAAAAAAAACCGCCGATTTAGGCGGTTTTTTTGTGAAAAAAAGGACAGGGATCGAACCCCTGAGAAAAGGGTTTGGGCTGCAGTTTTCAGGCGGGCGGGAGAACGCCGGTGAGCGGAGCGAGGAAAACCAAGCAGGCGCAGCCAGCCCCCTTATTTTCTAAAATTTATCAACATTTGCAAAATTTTGGTTGATTCTTTGCCGTTTTTGATACTTAGATAGACAGAGAGATTTTTAATAAGGAGAAAAACATGAATCCGGAAGACGTAAAAAAGCTTTTGAACAAAGATAAAGCTTTGGAAATTTTCAATAAATACTTTGTTGAATACTTGAAAACCCAATACACAAATTTCAGCGGTCGCGCCAGCCGTCCTGATTATTGGTACTTTGCTTTGTGCGTATTTGTAATCAGCCTTGTTTTGGCAATTATTGACGCTGTTATTGGTGTTCGCTTGTTCACATCAATCTTTTCTTTGGCAATTTTGATTCCTAGCGTTGGTTTGGGCGTTCGTCGTTTACACGACCTTGGCAGACCGGGTTGGTGGTATTTTATGGTTTTGGTTCCGTTAGTAGGCGGTATCGCTTTGCTGGTTCTGTTCTGCATGAAAGGTGAAGACAAAGCTAATGCTTACGGCGATCCCGTAAAATAAGCAAAAGTTCAAAAAGAAAAAGCCTCGCATTTGCGGGGCTTTTTTTGTTCAGGTGAGCGTTTCAGAAGAAAGGCTCGTCATCCATCTGTAATTCCATATTATCGAACATGGAGTTGATTGAATACATGGCTATAAAATAACCGATGATGAGAAAGGCGGCAATAGTGCCTAAGGTCCATAAAAGGACTTGGACGATGATGCTCATAAAATTTTATTTTATAAAGTGAATAATGTATGAAGTAATCTTTTGATAAAGATATCATAGATAAAAGATTCTTTTTTGCAAGGTGTTTTTTAAGAATCTCCTTGGAAGCGCTTTGTAAACCCGCTTTTACAGCCGACAGCCCAACTCATCTGTAATTCTTTTTCTTTTGTCGATTCTTCTGTTTGTTCGTTTACGATTTTGAAGTCTTCCCGCTGATAGAAGCGAATAGCTTGAGCATTCTTTGTAAAAACATTGAGATTCAAGTGAGAGCGGTGTCTGCGAACATAGGTCAACAGTTTTTTGCCGATTTTTTGCCTTTGATACTGCGAAGCGACAAATAACGCGCCGATATAATTGTTTTCCATCAGGCTGATAAAGCCTTTGAGCTGATGTTTATCTTCAAAAACATAGGTCTCCGCGTTGGGAAAATAATCCCGCAAAACGGATTTGTGCATGCTTCGCCAATAATTTTCAGGGATAAAATCATGCGCATCCAAACTTACTTTTAACCATAAGTCCGCAAGTTTAGAATAATCTTGAGCGCAGGCTTTTCTAATCATCAGATATCCAAATCATCAACAAATTTTGCGTGTTCGACAATAAATTTAAATCTGGTTTCCGGATTCTTACCCATCAGGCGCTCAACTTGACGGCGTGTTTCAAAGGCGTCTTCTTTACCTTCTTCAGTGTTGGTGTTTGGTAATAAAACACGCAGTAACATACGGTTTTTCTTGTCCATGGTTGTTTCTTTAAGCTGTTGCGCGCTCATCTCTCCCAACCCTTTGAAGCGGCTGATATCCGGCTTTGTATTGCCCTTAATTTCTTTAGCCAGAATGCGATCTTTGTCATCGTCATCCAAGGCGTAATAATTTTTGCCGCCGGCAGCGATTTTATACAATGGCGGGGTGGCGATATACAAATGTCCGT
>CATGXW010000258.1 GCA_949542085.1 uncultured Alphaproteobacteria bacterium | reverse complement strand
TGGTTGTGCAAGAAGCGTTAGAAACGAACTGTGTGCCTTTAACATAAGAATCGGTGTTAACACCGCAAACGAACATCGGAGTGTCGTCCTTAGAAGGAGCAGACATAACAACATATTTAGCACCGGCGTCAATGTGGCCTTGAGCTTTTTCTTTTGTCAGGAACAAACCTGTTGATTCAACAACATATTCAGCGCCGATTTCGCCCCATTTGAGGTCAGCAGGATTCTTTTCAGCCGTAACGCGGATAGCTTTGCCGTTAACAACCAATTTGCCGTCTTTAACTTCAATAGAGCCTTTGAACTGACCATGCATTGTGTCATAACGCAACATGTAAGCCATATATTCAACATCAATCAAGTCATTGATACCGACGATTTCGATATCGTTTCTTTCTTGAGCGGCACGAAATACCAAACGACCGATACGGCCAAAACCATTAATACCGACGCGAATTGTCATATTAATTTCCTTCCTAAAATCATAAAATTGGTGCGGAACGCCCCGCACGGGCATCGTTTTAATCGTCGCTAATGTAGCACTAAATCAGTTTTTTTCAAGAAAAAATTTAAGTTGTGCTTATAACTGACAGGGTTGGGGGGATTACCACTGTCCCCAGTGAATTCGTTCCGGTTTATAACGGTCTTCCGGTTGTTTCGGCGTTTCGGCCGGATAGCCCAACGGTACGATTGCAAAAGGACGGATATTATCCGGTAAATGCAAATAATCTTTTAAGGCGTCAACCACCTTTTGCATCGGTGCGGCGCCGCAATAACAGCTGCCGATGCCTTTGGCCCAAGCGGCCAACATCAAACTTTGCGTGGCAATTGCACAATCAACGTCAATAAAGCTCCATTTTTCATCTTCCTTATTGCGGTTGAAAGATTTTTCGATATCACCGCAGACAAAAACAACGCACGCGGCGTCTTTGCAAAAAGATGACCAGCGCTGCAAGTGGCGCAAATGAGCCAAAATTTCCTTATCATCGACAACCAAAAATTCCCACGGTTGGCGGTTGTGCGCCGTCGGAGAATATTGCGCCGCTTTGATGATTTCTTCAATTGTTTCTTTAGGGATAGGTTTGTCCTGATATTTACGGACAGAGCGTCTGGTCAAAAGACCTTCCATTAATTCCATTTTGAAAACTCCGTATTCTTGCCGCTTTAAGGCAAGTTAGGTTAATTTACCGTTCGGCGCAGACTTTCGATGCGGGGTAAAACCGAATTTTCAATAATAAAAGAGACGGCTCGTTCAACCATGGCATCCGTATGTGCGAACTTATCCAAAATGTCGGCTATTGCCGCCCCGTTGTCAAGCTTTTTCGCTAACACATTGTAAACGCCTGATAATTCCGTCAAAGAATCAATCACCTCAGCCAGAAAGTTTGGAATTTGCAAATCCTGACGGCCGGCCCAAAAGCCCTCGACAAACCCAAGCTCCACCTCGGCAAATCGACGTTCGCAAGCAACACGAATCTCAACATCATTCTTCAACGACACTTTTTCAAGCCTGATTTTATTGGCTTTTACCTTGGCAAAAACCTCATCCCACAACCCCATAAAGAATTTGAAAAACAAATCGGCCTCTTCTTTGGTTTCCAAACGAGGTGCCTGCCCCTGCGGCCAAAATGACGAAATGATATCCGTCGGGCGCAATTCCAAATCAGGACTGCACACCGCGCCGGCAAAACGCAGCTTAATCACCTCAAGCGGCGTTTGACAGTTGTAATGTTCCAACATTTTTGAGAATTTATCATCACCGATATATTTATTTTCAGTTTGCATTTTTTTCTTCTTTGGGTATAGTTATCACAATTTCTTTTAATGTAGTGGAGTTTTAAAATTTGTCTAGGCTAAAATTTGCAAATCTGCTGTTGTTGATATGCCTGCTTGGTGCCTGCTCGTTGTTTCAGCCTTTTATCGACCGACGACGAGAAGCCGGCGCGCCAACTCCGGAACGCCTGTATGTCGGCAAATCAACTCCGGAGAATC
>CATGXW010000257.1 GCA_949542085.1 uncultured Alphaproteobacteria bacterium | reverse complement strand
CGCCCAATCCAACAAAAAAAAGCCCGCCGCAAGGGCAGACTATTTTTCTTGGTCGGGACGACTGGATTCGAACCAGCGACTTCTTGCACCCCATGCAAGCGCTCTACCAGGCTGAACTACGTCCCGAAATAACATCTCTTCTATATAACGGCTATATCCAAAATGCAAGCAAAAAAAACGGTTTTCAAGTTAAAATACGGAATATAAATTTATCTTGCTTTATTAACATGGTATTGTTATAACGAAACAAATAACATTATTTACGTATTATTAAACTTATGCTTATGGATAAAGAAAATGATGACTTATTGCTCAAAGCAATCCGCTGGTATGTTCTCAAATATGGTGACACACCTGAAAGGAAAGGGTTGAGACATTCCGCAATCTGGTACAAGCCCATTATGAAACGCAGCCTGCGAATATGCAAATTGCCGGAGGTGGTTTTCGGAGAAACGGAAAAAGATGTCTGCCTTTTCATCAAAGCCCAAAAAATACTTCGTTGGGGCTTTAATCTTTTCATCTTTTTAATACTTCTGGAAATCGTAATGCTGTTATTCTTTCCTTTCCTGCTGAAGCCTGGGCGAATGCCTTACTTCTGGTGCGGTGAAGCTATTTGGGGAGCTATAGCTTTCGGGTATCTGATAATGGGAAGATATGCAACTCATTTGCAAAAGCAAATCAATAACGACCGGATAGTAACTTTTATGGATCACTAAAAATAAAACCTCTTTCAAAAGAAAGAGGTTTTATTTTTACAAATCTTTATTTGCTTTTGCCAGCGAGACACTCAATTCTTCTCGCATATTTTTCAATTGCTCCAATAAAGAAGAAATCACCTTGCGCGATTCTGCGTCAATGTTCTCAGGCAAGACTTCTTCAAAAAAATCTTTTTGAATTTCTTCTCCGACAACCGCTTTAACGCCTTTTTCTTTGAAAAGCTTTTGCACGCCCTCAATTGTATAACGCTTATCATAAAGATAATCACGAATTGTCTTTACCAATTCCACATCATCAGGACGATAATAACGGCGTCCGCCACTGCGTTTCATAGGTTTGATTTGTGGAAACTTGGTTTCCCAAAAGCGCAGAACATGCGTTGCAACCCCAAGTTCTTCGGCGACTTCGGCAATAGTACGAAAAGCAGCTTTACTTTTGTTGACAACCATAGCAAAACCAATTAAGCGTTAATGATTTTGCGCATTGTTTGAGAAGGCTTGAAAGAGATAACGCGTCTGGAAGAAATAACAGCTTCAACACCGGTCTTCGGATTACGACCGGAACGTTCTTTTTTATCACGTAAAGAAAATGTTCCGAAAGAGGATAATTTAACATCGTTGCCGTTGCTTAGTTCTTTGACGATTTCATCCAAAATCATATCCAAGATATCATTGGAATCCTTACGAGAAAGACCGATTTCTTCATAAATGGTTTCAGCAACGTCAGCACGTGTTATTGTTTTCATTTTAATCCTCTTACATTACAAACATCGAAAAGATATGCCAGATATTTAACCCAGATTCCTGCTTATGACAAGACATAATCCACAGTTTTTATCACTTATTTACAGACGAACGACTGCGCCACCCCAAGTAAATCCGGCCCCCATGGCTGTCAAAACGATCAAATCGCCTTTTTTCAATGTGCCGTCTTCAATTTTTTCGGACAAGGTCATCGGAATGGTCGCGGCAGATGTGTTACCGTGATTGGCAATGTTAACGATTGCTTTTTCTTCAGGCAATTCCAATTTTTTGGCAACGCCTTCAATGATGCGAATATTTGCTTGGTGCGGAATAATCCAATCCACATCATCAATCGTAATATTTGCTAACTTCATAGCTTCTTCGGCGGCTTGCGGCATGCTTGTAACGGCAAATTTAAATACTTCCTTACCGTCCATCGTTACAAAACCGGCGTTTTGTGTTGTGGAAACACCGCCTGTTGTGCGCAAATTATCATAGTGAGTTCCGTCAGAGAACAATACCGTTGACAAAACACC
>CATGXW010000256.1 GCA_949542085.1 uncultured Alphaproteobacteria bacterium | reverse complement strand
CCAAAATTATGGACATCGTTAAAGCGTCATTCCGTCCGGAATTTATTAACCGAATTGACGAGATAACGATTTTCCACAAACTGGATAAAAACAACATTAAAGAAATTGCCCAAATACAGATTGACAATATTGAAAAACGTTTGCGTGACAGAAATATTCATCTGCATGTCAATGAGGCGGCGTTTGTCTGGATTGTGAATAATGGTTATGATGCAATTTACGGTGCAAGACCTCTAAAAAGATTGCTAAAAAATCAAATTGAGAATAAATTGGCGATAAAGATTCTTGATGGTGAAATCGGTGATAACGACACTGCGGATATCATCGTCGCCAACGGAAATCTGGATATTGTCAGAAGTAAGAGGAATAAAAAAGAAAATGGATGATTTTTACGATGAAGCGCTAATGGTGGCAAAAACATTTAATGTCGAAACCAAACCGGATCGCTTGGTCATATACAGTGTCAGTTATCAGCCTACCAAAAAAAATAAACAATTGGCGCTGGAATTTATTAAAGAAAACCCCGATTATCAAATGTTGGATTTGACACCTTGCGGTATCAAAATGATTGATATGGGGTTGGATACGGAACATCCCCGTCTCAATTCCGAAGAGGTGAACTTTCTGTGGCGTACGGCTTCTCGCCGGTTTATTGAAAGCGCTTCCGGCAATGTAACGGCGTTTGTTGATAATGCTGACGAGCGGAGCGTTTTCTTAGGAATGGAATTGCCGACTCTTCTGGCGAATGAAAAGATAACGACAGTTAACGGTATCGACAAACACACGTTTGCCAAGCAATTTGACCGTCGTTTTTAGGCGTCAAAATTAATGCGCGGATCAATCAGCGTGTATGTAATGTCAGATAACAGCTTGAGGATAAGTCCCAGTAACGCAAAGATGTACATTGTTCCGAAAATAATCGGATAGTCTCTGGTCATAATCGCCTCATACCCCAAAAGTCCGATTCCGTTAAGGGAAAAAATCACCTCAATCAAAAGAGATCCGGTAAACAGCATCTTAATCAATAACGATGGAAAACCGGCAATGACGATGAGCATGGCGTTTCGAAAAACATGTTTGTACAAGACTTGGTTTTCAGTCAATCCTTTAGCGCGCGCGGTCAAAACATAGGGCTTGTTGATTTCATCCAGAAAAGAGTTTTTCGTCAGCATGGTCAAGCTGGCAAATCCGCCGATGGTAATCGCGACAACCGGCAGTGTGATATGGTGGAAATAGTCTAAAACTTTTCCCCACCAAGGAAGAGTATCCCAGTGATCAGATGTCAGTCCATGGAGTGGAAACCACTGAAAATATGTGCCGCCGGCAAAAAAGACAATCAGAAAAACCGCAAATAAAAAAACGGGAATGGCCGAACCGAAAATAACGGCAAAAGATGTCGCGACATCAAAAGTTGAGCCGTCGCGAACCGCCTTTTTTATTCCCAGAGGAATGGCAACCAAATAAATAATCAATGTTGACCATAGTCCCAAAGAAATCGAAACAGGCATTCTTTCTTTAATCAGTTGCCAGACGGTTTTGTCTTGATAGAAACTTTTTCCGAAATCAAATCGGGCATAATCTCCTAACATCTTGAAAAAACGGATGTGAGCCGGTTTATCAAAACCGAATTGTTTTTCCAGCTCTTTGATCATGTCTTCCGGTACGCCTCTTGCGCCCTGATATTTGGGATTGGCGCTGTTCATGGCAGCCGAGCCCGAAAATTGTCCTTTGCTGTCGACATTCATTCCCTGATATTTTGCCAGCGTGTGTTCAATAGGACCGCCGGGGGCAAATTGGATAATAACAAAATTAACGGTCATAATGCCGATGAGCGTCAGTGGAATAAGCAGCAGTCGTTTAAAAAGATAATTTCTCATTGTTCAATCCACCATGTAAAGACATCAAAACCGGCTTTTATCTCTGTTTCCGGATGTTTTAATTTATTCCAATAAGCGACGCGTTTATACGGCGCATACCACTGGGGAATAATGTAATGCT
>CATGXW010000255.1 GCA_949542085.1 uncultured Alphaproteobacteria bacterium | reverse complement strand
GCCGAAGAAGCCGCGGCTAACGAAGATAACTATACCTTGGCAAAAGAGCTTATTTTAAAATTTTTAAGCGAGGGGATAAAAAAAACGCATAATGTTTTGGCTTATGCCGATAGCTGGGATAATGCCGTAAAGTTGTTTTCTGAAGTTGAGCGCTTGAATATGGATAAAAAACAGGTATTAATTAATATTATCAATAACATTTGTAAAAACATCGCATAAAGGATAAAAAATGCTGATAGACAGTCACTGTCACCTTGATTTTAATGATTTTGAAGAAGATATCGATGAAATAATCGAGCGCGCCAAAGAGCAGGGCGTCAATATGATGCTCAATGCCGGTAATAATATTGATGAACTGGACAATCAGCTGGCATTGTCCGAGAAGTATCCTTTTGTTTATTGTGCAGTGGGTGTTCACCCGCACAATGCGCAGGAATATCCCGACTTGACTGCGGAGGATTTGCTTGCCAAAACCACGCATAAAAAAGTCATTGGCATCGGCGAAACCGGATTGGATTATTTTTACGACCATGCTCCGCGCGATTTACAGATTAAATTGTTGAAAGAACATGTTAAAGCGGCTCAGGAAAGCGGTTTGCCTCTTATTATTCATAATCGCGAATCAGATGCCGATATGATGGATGTGTTGGGAACAGCCTATAAAGAAAAACCGTTCAGCGGTGTCATTCATTGTTTTAGCTCCACAAAAGAATTTGCAGATTTTGCTTTGTCAATCGGTTTTTATTTGTCGGCTTCGGGAATGATTACTTTTAACAAATGCGGCGAATTGCGTGATATTTTTTGCACTGTGCCGTTGGATCGTCTGCTTGTTGAAACAGACTCTCCTTATTTGGCACCAATTCCCAAACGGGGGCGTCGCAATGAACCAGCCTACGTTTATTATACCGCGGAAAAATTGGCGCAACTGCGGGACATGCCTTTTGAAAAAATCGCTCAGATAACCTCGGATAATTTTTGCAATCTGTTCCGCAAAGCCAGCGACAAAGGGCGGAGAGAGTACGAATGAGCGGAAAAGTAATCATTCTGGGAGCCGGAGCGGCTCCGGGGGTTCCGTCACTGAGTATGGGCTGGGGCGACTGCAATCCTGATAATCCCAAAAACAGACGTTTGCGAACATCTGTTTATTATGAGCTTAACGGAAGCAAAATTTTAGTCGACACATCTCCTGATTTGCGGTTGCAGTTGGTAAATAATAATATTCGCCATCTGGACGGCGTTTTGTATACACATGTGCATGCGGATCACTTACACGGTATTGATGACTTGCGAGAGATTAATCGTATCAGTCGCAGTAGTTTGAATATTTACGGAACTTCAGAAGCTCTCGATGTTATCCGTAATCGTTTTTCCTATTTGATTGCGGATCCCAATCAACCGAATGACTGCGTGCGGCAGCCCAGTTTGATTGCCAATGATATTGAGCATAATGAAGCGTTTTTTATCGGAGAAACCAAAATAACGCCAATAAAACTGTTGGGACACAATGCGCCGACAACCGGCTACGTCTTTAATGATGGTGAAATTGTGCACATTGCTGACTTTCGGGCGATTGATGACAGCGGTTGGGAGCAGTTAAAAAGAAGACCTCGGCTTTTGATTATTCCATTGACAACACCTTATGCGCAGCGGTTTCATGCCGGTTTGGAGGAAGTTCTTGCTTGTATAGAAAAAATTAACCCGCAGCAAGCTATTATAAACCACATGGCCAGCGAATGCGATTATGACGCAATCAATCGCCAGACACCGGACTATGTAACACCGGCGTATGATGATATGACGATATTTTTAGAAAATGAAAAGGAAAACTAAATGTTATGTATTTACCACATTGCAGATCATGACGGTAAAGGTTCCGCCGCTATTGTGCGCAGTATCTATCCTGACGCGGAATTTCTCGGATTAAATCATGACATGGATATTCCTTTTGATGACATTAGAAAACATGACAAGATTGTTGTCTGCGATATCGCTTTGCCGCTGGATTTTATGT
>CATGXW010000254.1 GCA_949542085.1 uncultured Alphaproteobacteria bacterium | reverse complement strand
GCAGGTGACAGTTTTTTCATGTTTTCATAAGAGGTTAACCCTGAGAATGTCAGGTATACCAAACGCTTTTCATCGTTTTTGTTTTCGCTTACAGCGGCTTCATCCGGATTATTGTAAACGGTTTTGAAATTGGAACTGACGGGATAAAAATAGCTTGTTCCCAAGTTCCAGCCTAAAATAAACAAGAAAATACCGAGAAGGTAAAATTGCGTCATTCGTCCGGCAAAGCTCATAAATAAAAATGAAAAGACAGCCGCAGCCGCAATGATAACGATGTGAGAGTTATAACTCAGGTAGCTGACAATTTCCTGTGGAAGGTAATCACCATATTTTCCAGCAAGAATGGTTCCCTTGTCGAACAAAGCAAATTGGTTGAGGATTGCCGTTACAAAAAATGCAATAACGGCTGCCACCCACAAATTTTGCAGCATTTTTGAAAAAGATAAAAGAAAGTTTATAAAAAAAGCAAGACTTGTCAGAGCGATCAGCAAGTAAAGAGCTTCGGCATTAATTGTCTGAAAGCCGGTGAAAACACTGTAGCTTCCTGATTTTGCAAACAAAACGAAGTCGATTGCTATAACGGAAGCACAAATCAGACCTTTAACAAACAGATCAACGATATATTGTCTAAACGAACGTTTGGGAGCTTTTTTGTCATTTTCTTTTCTGTTTTTTGCCCTTGCTGATACTTGGCGGCGGTCATCTATAAAAATATCTTCCATGTTATCCTCGCTTTTCACATTTATACAGTCATATCTAATCATAATTTTTTTTATATTTAAAGAAAAAATCCTCAGAGTTTGCACAACTTCTGAGGATTTTAACTGTTCTATCGAACGGATTATCTTGAGTAGAACTCAATAACCAAGTTCGGTTCCATAACAGACGCGTAAGGAACATCGTCATATTTAGGAACAAAATTGTATGTTGCTGACAATTTTTTGCTGTCAACATCCAAATATCCCGGAACTTCACGAGAAGTAGCTTCTACAGCGGCCAAAACGATCGGCAACTGTTTAGATTTTTCGCGAACTTCAATGACATCACCGGCTTTAACCATGTAAGAAGGAATGTTAACTTTCTTGCCGTTAACAGTGATATGTCCGTGGTTAACAAACTGACGGGCAGCAAAAATTGTGGAAGCGAATTTTGATTTGTAAACCAAGTTATCCAGACGGGATTCCAAAATACCGATGAGGTTTTCAGCGGCGTCACCACGTCTTCTGATGGCTTCTACATAATATTTGTGGAATTGTTTTTCTGAAACGTTACCATAGTATGTTTTCAGTTTTTGTTTAGCAGACAATTGAACGCCGTAGTCTGTTTGTTTTTTGCGGCGTTGACCATGTTGTCCCGGAGCATATTCTCTTTTAGCAACAGAGCTGTTCGGATTGCCCCAGATTGTGCCATATTGGCGTTCTTTTTTCTTCTTTGCAGAAACGATACTTTTCATTTTTTATTCCTTTAAGGTTGTTGTTTATTGTCCCGGTAGTTTTGGCTTATTTGTGCCAAACGAGGCGGTTGATCCGCCTTCATTCCCAGAAGTAAGGGCAAATTATAATATTAATTGTGAAAAATCAAGTCTTTTTTTTCAAAAATTTAGTGAATTTTAAATTATTGTTTTTATGTTCTCTTTTAGAGAGAGGATTTTATTTATGTCGTATGATTTGATATTAAACAGAGCGGTTCAGTTGTTTGAGCACGGAGAGCTCGACGCAGCAGAACGTTTGTTCCGCCAGATTTTAGAGACAGCTCCTCGGCAGCCTGACGTTTTAAACTTGTTGGGTTTGGTGGCTCAGGCCAAAGGGGCTCACCCCGACGCCTGCCATTTGTTTTATCAGGCGATTATGCAAAAACATGATAATCCTGCCTTTTATTACAATCTGGCGTTTTCGTTGAAGCTGGATAACAAACCTTATGAGGCTATTGAGAATTTTCAAAAATCATTGTCTCTGAAACCGGATACCAAAGAAGCATATAATGAATTGGGGATTATTCACCACAGCTTAGG
>CATGXW010000253.1 GCA_949542085.1 uncultured Alphaproteobacteria bacterium | reverse complement strand
GCTATAGCATCAATCTCATCAAAGAATATGATGCATTTATCGTATTGGTTTGCCTGCTCAAACACGGACGCTATTATTTTTGCGCCGTCGCCGACAAGGTTTGCCATAACGTCTTTGACCTTAACAACAGCGATTTTACATCCCAATTGACCCGCAAGACATTTTACGATGTGCGTCTTGCCTGTACCCGGTGGACCATAAAGCAAAACTTGAAGTCCCATGTCTTTACGATATTTTTTGTAAATGTGCGAGTATTTTTGGGACAAAGGTGCAAATATATTTATTTTAAACGCATCTTTGACATTTTCCAACCCTGCCACATCACGCATAGTTAAATTTGGCACGTCATCGCTGAACCAATCGGTTTCAGATATGGTATCATCGTCAGAAATACCTGCTGACGATGTCGTCACCTTGCCTTGCTCAATACCCGCCAACCACTCACGAACTCTGGTGGCGTTAGCAATATAATAGTCTTTGTAAGGCTGTGAAACATTGGGCAATGCACATTGCTCATCGGCAAGTTTTATAATATTTTTTGCATTACGCACAGCCGTAATATTATCCGAGTTCTCTACAGCCGTTTGAAATACTGCAAGGTAATTTTTGAACGACGGCATCATATCCATAGCGCACACCTCCGTTTAGCTTCGCTTTATTTCTTTTTATTCTCTTCGTCGATATACGCCGACAGTTCATCAAAATTTTCGGGAGTAGCCGCTTCCGAAACTGCAGGAACTATAGGCTTAACGCCGCCATCCACAACTTTGGGCATAAGACTCGCAATCAATGCGGAGGCTTCCTTTTCAAGATCGGGGTCAACACTTCTATCTACCGTAATTCCAGCGGTGTCCACGTGTTCTCCTGCAAGAGAGTCGCACAACTCGCCGAATGCTTCATCCATTTCGTCAAGCGTCTTCATGCTGTCGGTAATCTGACCACCCAACTTTGAGAAGTTAGGAGTGCGCTTTCCGAACTTGCTGCACGCTTTGAGGATAGGAACTATTGACTGCATTTCCGATAATGCGATGCTTCTTGCAACGTGATCGGACAAACGGATAGCAACCGCTTCGACTCTATGACCGAATTTTTCGAGTCTTACTCTGCAATACGCCAATTCTTTGGCATATCTGTCGTCGCCACGTCTGATAGCAGCGATAATCTTTTCATCGTATGATTTCGCATGAGAAAGGATTTTATCCTTTTGCTTATTCAAAGCGTTTATGTTTTCCTGTACTTTGACTTGTTCCTGGAAAGTGGTTTTCTTAGCCATAATATTTTCTCCTTAACTTAAATTATAGTTTTATTAAGAGCGATTAGGGTTGCCCTTATCGTTACCCTTTTTCTTAGAATCAATATTGTCAGCATTTGCATCTTCACCATTAAGAGCTGCAAACCAGCTGTCAAGACTTTCTTCCGCCGCATTGTTTGCACTTGTCGCTTCCGCTTCCTGTGCTGCTGTCCATTGCTCATAAATTGAACGAACTGCGTCGTTATGATTAGCCATTTTCTGAAGACGCTCTTTGAACGTTTTGATGATTTCGTAAATATCCTCCAAGTCGCCATCCAAATTGATTTTTGCCAGTCTCTTTTTGGAGATGCACTTGATGATTTCACGGTAACGCGCATCATTATAAAGCTCGGTCAGTTCGTATGTAAGCTCAAGTAAGATATAATAAGCATTCGATGCTAATGACCTCTTCGTTTCCGCCGAACTCAATAGACGTTTTTTCGTGTTAAGTCTCAATTGATACTCCTGCTTGTCCGCCACACTAGCCGTCTGCCAATATGTTTTCATAAGAGCCATCAAAGAATCAATCTCAGTACGAAGGTCTGAGACGTTCTTTCCCTCATTGGTTTCGCGTACGTGTATGTTTTGTCTTACTTTAAAAAGAAAAGACATCAAATCATACGCCGTCTGCCTTGCCTTGGGTATTTTCTCCCCAGGCTTGCGCGAGTCTGTAAACTTTTCCAGCGTGTAATCAACATTTGGCATAAGAGTTTCTCCTTGTT
>CATGXW010000252.1 GCA_949542085.1 uncultured Alphaproteobacteria bacterium | reverse complement strand
GATGCTAATGGCAATATCATCGGTTCGCTGGATGAAAACGGCAATATTGTTGATAAAAACGGTAATCGTCTCGGAGATGTCTTAAATAATAAAGCGGCTTATGATAAAGATGGTAATCTTATCGGTCACGCGGACGAAAACGGTAATGTTCGCAATATCGACGGCAAAATTATCGGAACCGTTGACACCAATGGTAATGTCGTTGATGCCAATGGTAACATCATCGGCGGAATTAATGCCAATTGGTACGAAAAAGCACCTCAGGTGACACCTTTGCCGCAAAAAGATGTTTCGCCGGCTCTTGAATTGTTGGAAAATAATAGTTTCAGAAAATCTTTGGGAGTGGCATTAACGCCCGATGGTGAATATTTGGGCGAAATTTTGGAAGACGGAAGCGTTGTTGATGAAGACGGTGATATTTTGGGGCGCAAAATGCCCGATGGCTTAATTATCGATGATGACGGCTCTTTGATTGGTATTGAGGAAGTGAAAAAGCCCGATACCAGCGGCATGTTTATTCCTCAAGGAACTTTCGGCGATGGCGGAGCATACGGCACGGGAACCGGTTCTGCCGGCAATTTGGGTCCCGGAGGCGGTTATGGCCCCGGAGAACGTTATGATCCGTCCCGTCAGGCGGCTTTGAATGCGGCAATGTCGGAACGTCGTAAAAACATTACGGTCGGAAAAATAAGCAACGGTGTTCGCAAGGAAGCTTTTGACGGGATGCAAAAGGATTGGTCAGAGCAGGGAATTGGCAAGGTTATTTCCTCGTGGCGTGTTGATCTGAGCGAGATGATTTTTGCTGACAAGCCGATTCCTGCGGTTATTGCCCGTGCAATTGACAGTAATAATCCCGCGCCGATTACGGCTTTTGTAGAACGCAATGTTTATGCTGAAGAGGGACGAAATGTCATTATTCCGGCCGGTAGCCGTTTGATGGGAAGTTTGGGTGGTGTAACCGCCAGCTCTGAAGCGACGTCTGAATCTGCTCGTGTGCAGATTTCATGGGAACGTTTAATTCGTCCCGACGGTTCCTTGTTTGTTTTCCAAGGGTTAACCGCCGATGCGCAAGGTCGAGCCGGCGCTCTGGGATATGTCGATCAACAGTTGTTCAAGAAATATACCTTGCCGGTTATGACAACGACTTTGACCAGTGCAACATCATATTTTATGGCGCCAAAGGATGATAATACCGGAGAGACGGAAACCCCGAGACAACAAGCCGCAAATGATGCCCGTCAAAATTTCTTGAATGAAATGAACAAGGTTTTTGATGAAATTTTGGCTGACAAGTCTAATATTAAACCTATGACATATATTCCGGCGGGAACCCGTATTATTGTTTTCCCGATGTCCGATTTGTGGTTGCGTACGGTTGAACGCGATCAGGATGCGTCTCTCAATCTTGAAAAACCGACGATTTTGTTGAACGACAAGGAAGCGGCCGCAGAACGAGAGGCTAAGAAAAACGATACGATTCGCCGAAATGCGGAAGTTGTTAACAGTGATGTTGTTTATGATGCGGGTGAAGATGATGTTGACGCTGTAAAGGGAACACCTTTATTGCCGACCAAAAAGAAGAAGAGTAGTAGCGGTGCGGCAACCAATCCGAACTATATTGCGCCTCCTCCGCCGCCATCTCCGTCATCAAATCCGGCCGCATCAGCCGCAACATCCGGATCAGGTAATAACAATGGCGTTCCCGCGCTGTTCTAAAGGAGATAAAAATGGCCTTTACTGTTTTAGAATCAATTTTACGCCCTTTGTCGTACTGGTATAATCAGGAAAATATTGAAGAGGTGGCGATCAATCGTTCCGGACAGGTATGGTTGCGTTTGCGCGGAAAACGGGCGTATCCTTGGGTGATGTATAAAGATGAAAAACTCACCAAGGAATATCTGACAGATTTGCTTTATATCATAGCCAATACATATGAGTTGCCGTTTGATCCGATAGAGGGCAACCCCGTGGTTTATGCGACCATCCCCGGAGAACACCGTTTTTCGGCGATTTG
>CATGXW010000251.1 GCA_949542085.1 uncultured Alphaproteobacteria bacterium | reverse complement strand
AGGGGCCGGGGTTGCCCCAGTGGAAACCGGCTAACTATTCCAAAAAGTTTTACGGGCTAATGACATTGCGTCAGGGAATTGAGAAATCAAGAAACCTGATGACTGTTCGTTTGGCTCAGGATGTCGGCATGGATAAAGTTGCCGCCTACGCCAAAAAAATGGGGATTAATGACAATCTTCCGCAGTTGTTGTCAACATCTCTGGGCGCCAGCGAAACCAAGCTGATAAATATGGCTTCGGCTTTTGGCATTATTGTTAACGGCGGCAAAAAAGTTTCTCCGTATCTGATTGAGCGTATTCAGGACAGAAACGGTCTGACACTGTACAAACATGATCGCCGCGAATGTGAAAATTGTAATGTGGATGCTTGGAATGAACAGGAAGCTCCCGAATTGAGCGATCAGAGAGAACAGTTGATTGATCCGTTGAGCGCATATCAAATGACCAGCATTCTGGAAGGCGTGGTTCAACGCGGAACCGGAGCGCGCCTGCGTGGTTTGGGGCGGCATTTAGCCGGCAAGACCGGAACTTCAAACAACAATCAGGACGCGTGGTTTGTCGGCTTTTCTCCGGACTTGGTTACCGCGGTCTACGTTGGGTTTGACGAACCGAGAACATTAGGCCGTTATGAAACGGGAGCTGGTTCTGCATTGCCCATATTCTATGCTTTTATGCGAGATGCTCTGGCCAATCAGGCGGATATTCCTTTCCGTATTCCGGCCGGTATTAAACTGGTCCGTGTTAACTATAATAACGGCAAGCCGGCCCAACCGTCTGACACCTCCGTCATCACGGAAGCTTTGAAGCCAGAGTTTAATTTTGATGAAAAGCGTCAGCGTGTCATCGGAACGGCCGCTTCCGAGGCTAATGACAACGAAAATAAAGATGATGTTTTTGATGAAAGCGATGAAGCTGGTTTTCAGCTGGGCGCTCAGTATTAAAGGATAAAAGATGCGTGCGGAAATTTATGAAATTGTTGAAGAAATCAAGCAATCTTTGGGATTGCTGAGGAGGTCTCTTTGACTATGACAATGCTCTTATCCGTCAAGATGAACTTGAAGCGCTGACTTCCGATTCCGACTTGTGGAATTCGCCGGAGCGGGCTCAAAAACTGTTGCGAGAAAAAAATAATCTCGAATTTAATCTGACGAATTTCCAAAATATGGAAACATCCTTGCAGGATTTGTCAGATTTGGCGGAGTTGGCCGAAAGCGAAAATGATGAAGATGTCATAAACGATGTTATGACGCAGCTGGAGGAATTGCGTTCTCAGGTCAAACATGGCGAGTTGGAGGCGTTGCTCTGCGGTGAAGTTGATGCGAACGATGCTTTTCTTGAGGTTCACTCCGGCAGTGGCGGAACTGAAGCTCAGGATTGGGCTGAAATGTTGTTGCGCATGTATACGAGATGGGCCGACAGTCATAAATACAAAGTTGAATATGTTGAAGAAACGGAAGGTGATGTTGCCGGACTGAAGTCTGCAACGGTTAAGATTAGCGGACACAATGCTTATGGCTGGCTAAAATCGGAAAGCGGGGTTCATCGTTTGGTGCGTATTTCACCATTTGACAGTAATGCCCGCCGCCATACCAGTTTTGCTTCCGTGGGGGTTTATCCCGTGGTTGATGATGAAATTGAGATTGAAATCAATGAAGCCGATTGTCGTGTGGACACCTATCGAGCTTCCGGTGCCGGCGGTCAACATATCAATAAGACGGATTCTGCCGTCCGGATTACCCATATTCCGACAGGGATTGTTGTACAATGTCAAAATCAGCGTTCTCAGTTCCAAAACCGCGATGCCGCTTGGAAAATGTTAAAAGCCCGCTTATATGAAATAGAGATGAAAAAACGGGAAGACGCCGCCGAGGCTGAGCGAAACAGTCAGGGGGACAACGGTTGGGGCTATCAAATTCGCTCCTATGTTTTGCAACCCTACAAAATGGTCAAGGATTTGCGAACACAAGTCGAAACATCCGACTGCAAGGCCGTTTTGGACGGTGAAATCGACATGTTCTTGG
>CATGXW010000250.1 GCA_949542085.1 uncultured Alphaproteobacteria bacterium | reverse complement strand
CTATCCGCGCCGACTCTGCCAAAACATTGCGGTTATCATCATCACCGGCCAAAGCGGTTGCCTGCCCGGTGAAGTGGTCGACCGTTTTGGCCTGCCAGGTATTGGGGGCAAAACACTGGTATTCGGCACCGACCTCATCAATTGCCAACAGCGCCATAACGGCCTCGTGGATTTCACTGCCGTCAAATACGCCGCAGCCAGATAAAACAACGGCAAAACGCGCAACAGAATTATTCATATTTTTTTCTCCTTTTTGAAGAATTAGCTGTTGTAAAAATACAATATGAATTGTATAAGTAGAAGACTAAATAAAGTAAACTGTAGAAATGGATAACATATGCTGTCAAAAATTACAACCCTTGCTAACGGACTACGAATTATCACATCATCCCGGCCAGAGTTTGAAACAGTCTCTTTAGGCATCTGGATTAAAACAGGTTCCGCGTTTGAAACTGAAGACATGAACGGGATATCGCATTTTCTCGAACATATGGTGTTTAAAGGCACAACCTCACGTTCTGCCTTGGAAATCTCCGAACAATTTGAAGATGTCGGCGGCCAGTCTAATGCCTATACTGCCAGAGAGTTTACTTCTTTTTATGCAAAGATGCTGAAAGGCGATGTGGAACTGGCGATTGATATTCTGGCTGACCTGATTACCAATGCCACATTCCCGGAAGATGAGCTGGTTAAAGAGCAAGAAGTCGTCGTTCAGGAAATTAAGCAGACGATTGATACGCCTGATGATATTATTTTTGACTTCTTACAGGAACAGGCTTTTCCGAATCAGCCGCTGGGACGCACAATTTTAGGCCCGGCCGAAAAAGTTCGCTCTTTTGACAAAGAAAAGCTGCGCAGCTATCTGAGCTCCAATTATGCCGGGGAAGACATGGTGGTCTGCGCTGTCGGCAATATTAAGCATGAAGACTTTGTTAAAATGGTGGAAAAACGCCTTGGCAAGATTCAGCCTAAGACGAACTTTACGCCGGCCAAGCAAGAATACAAAGGCGGTTTTTATGCCGAAAAACGCGACATTGAGCAAGTTCATGCTGTTTTGGCTTTTGAAGGCGTCAAATATGACTGCGACTCATATTATCCATGTATGGTTTTCTCAACGATTTTTGGCGGCGGTATGTCTTCAAGACTGTTTCAGGAAATCCGTGAAAAGCGCGGCTTGGTTTACACTGTTTATAGTTTTGCAAACTCTCATACCCAGACCGGATTGTTTGGCATTTATGCCGGAACAACCAATAAGGAATTAAAAGAGTTGATGCCGGTTATTTGCGAAGAAATCCGCAAAATCCGCGATTTTAAGGTGACGGAAAAAGAACTTAAACGCGCCAAGACCCAGTTAAAAGCAAGTATGCTGATGGCTTTGGAAAGTTCTTCTTCTACCGCAGAAGTTTTAGCGCGTCAGTTGCTGTTATTTAACAGGATTATTCCTGTGGAAGAAATGGTAGAACGTGTTGAAAAGGTTACGATTGACGACGTTCAAAATGCCGCCAGACAAATCTTCTCAAGTAATCCGACTTATACACTGGTCGGTGATATTGATGGGCATCCCGAATATGACGAAATCAAGCACTTGATTAATCAACAGAGTTAATAATGGATGTCTACCTAACAGCTCCACGCGGCTTTTGCGCCGGCGTTCGCCGGGCAATTGCTATGGTGGAAGATGCTTTGTTCAAGCATGGTGCTCCGGTTTATGTCCGGCATGAAATCGTGCACAACAAACACGTTATTGCCGATTTAGAAGCTAAAGGCGCTGTTTTTATAGAAGAACTGAACGAGGCTCCCGATAGTTTTTTCAGCACACGGCGTCAGTCGAGATGTTTTTAAAGAAGCTCAAAGGCGCGGTATGACGGTTATTGATGCTACCTGCCCATTGGTAGGAAAAGTCCATAAACGCATTAAACTTTTTGATGAGGCCGGGCTGGAGATTATTGTTATCGGCAAACAAAATCATCCGGAAATTATCGGTACTATCGGCCAACTGGACAAAGCTCGCAAAGTTCATGTTATCTATT
>CATGXW010000249.1 GCA_949542085.1 uncultured Alphaproteobacteria bacterium | reverse complement strand
CCAATCAGCTTCCTCGGCTTTATGAAATGGTCAATCCCAATCATGCTGCTGACGGTTGCCATGGCGACAGGCTATCTCTATATTGAGTATTTTGTTGTCGGCATGTAACGCCTCATCTTTCACGGAAAGCCGCTTGAAAAAGCGGCTTTTTTTTTGTTTATAACAAAGAAAAATCACCTATAGAATGCAACAGGGGGTTATTGCCGTCTATGCGGGATAGTAATACTTTTCCTTTTCTGTTAAAGGATATAGTTCAAAACAAACTTTAACAAGAAAAGGAGAAAACAAACATGTATGGAAAATATATTTCGCCGCTCGGCTATCAAACAGATGAAGATGAAATTGACAGTTATGGCGTAGACCATAAGAACTTTTCGCTGCGTGATGAACTTGAATATCAAAATGCACGCGTCAATCGGGAACAAAAACTGATGGATGAGTACAAAAATCAGGGGATTACCAAAGATTATCCGCAACACACCACCAATTTTTGGGGAACAAACGCCGACAATAATTATGGTTTCGGTAAATCTGACATTAGTTCGAATATTGAGAATGTTGTGATTCAAAACAGCCATGCACAAGCTAATCCTAACTATATTTCTGATGAGGATCTGCAGGCTAAGATGTGGCAGAATGTTCAAAGATTTGAAAAAGTTATGCGACACCCTTACTTAGACACCAAAGGATATATCACGGTTGGCGGCGGTGCTAATGTTAATAATTATAACGATTTTATGAATGTCAATTTTACGGCAGGGGGAGTTCTGGCAACCGAGGCTCAAAAAACAGCTGCTTATGACAAATTGCAACAAATGAGTATGGAAAAAAATATGTTCGGCAATTATAAAAACCGCAATAAATTTGCCAACGACTTTGCCAATGATACAAACTTAAGAATATCTGACGAGGAAGCTTATCGCATGGCACAAAAACATATGAAAAACGATCTATCGCATGTTCGAAAAGAATTTGCTGATTTTGACCGTTTTCCAAATCCGTTAAAAGAAGTGTTACTGGATATTCAATATAATGTTAAAGGAGGACTTAATCGAAAAAATTGGCCTAACTTATATCAGGCCATCGCCAATAAAGATGTGGAGGGAGAGAACGGCATTGTAGCCAATATCCACCGCAAAGACGTGGGGCAAGAAAGAAATGATTGGGCGGAAAGGATGGCGCGCTTAATCAGATTCTAACTTTTGTTGGGTTGGGGCGTGACACAATAAGTCGATTGGTTTTTGTAAGGAGAATCTGGGCTGTCATAGCTATATTCCCAAATGACTAAACAGTTATCCAATAATAACTCACCTATGGCGTAGGTAAAATACCATTTTGTTATTTTATCGCTCCAACTATCTACCATACATTTTAAGGTAATGCGATCTTCTTGGTTCTCAATAAGGTCGCATTGTGCTTGAGCTGCAATTTTATTTTTATCCAGAGGCGTTCTAAAATCAATGGAGGTTGGCGTCAGATAAGCATAACCGCCCCCTCTGCTTAACGGTCTTAAAGGTTGGTTGAAAATAGGATTTTTAAATTCTTTATTATAGTGACAGGCCGACAGAATAAATATCATTACCAAAACACAGTATTTTTTCATCAATGTTTCCTTTTTCTGAAATTAAAATCTGAATGATTGGGCGGAAAGAATGGCGCGCTTAATCAGATTCTAGCTTTTGTTGAGCTGGGGGAGTTACGCAATAAGTAGCATGGCTTTTATATGGAGAATCTGGGCTGTCATAGCTATATTCCACAATACGCAAACAGTTATCTGACAATAATTTACCTATAACGTAAGTTAGATAAAGAGTGTATTTTTCTTTTTTATCCCCCCATTCATCAAACATACACTTCAAGGTGATGCGGTCTTCTTGATTCTCAAGAAGGTCGCATTTTCCGATAGCTTCAATTTCATTTTTATCCAGAGGCGTTCTAAAATCGATGGAAGTCGGCATCAGATAGGTATAACCAACTGTACGTCCCAACGGTCTTAAAGGTTGGTTGAAAATAGGATTTTTAAATTCTTTATTAT
>CATGXW010000248.1 GCA_949542085.1 uncultured Alphaproteobacteria bacterium | reverse complement strand
CCATGACCCCCAAAGATAACGTGGGTGTCAGCATTCGTAAGGAAGGCTTGCTGTGGATTATAGATTTGGCAGCAGATGACGCTTCCGCCCCCGTAAAAGATTTGCCTGTTTTCACCAATTATGACAGCATGCAACATCCGTATCTGTTTATTCCGGCAGAAAACAATGGTAACATCGTATCGGCAATAGACCCCAATATCGGTGATATTATTCAGATAGCACCCCTAAATGATGTCGGCAAAGGAACGATTCGTCCGTATCACTATCCTGAGTTTGACATGCTCAACACATATCAGGGTATGGCATTCATCATCAAAGCTGGTGACATCTCGCTCAACAGAGGAAACACCGGTATCATCCTAAAAGCAGAAGACAGAGGAATTAACCTCAGCTCGGATTTGGATGTCAAACGCCGACAACAAATGTACGAGCAACAAGATACCAGTGATGTCTTTTCCATCAGCGTTTTACCTCAGTTATTAAAGGAAAAATACAGCGTCGCTTTGGAGCAAATGCGGCAGGACATCCTTAAAGCCCCTGCGGAAAAGAAAAACGCAACGCGTCTTGAACTTGTCAAATTTTACCTCTCGCACGGATTGGGAACAAATGCACTTTACCTCCTGCACCAAATGCAAGATGCCAAATTACCGGAAAGCGAAACAGATAATTTCCACGCTCTTTTAGGCGTTGCAAACTTCCTGACCAAACGCTACGAAGAAGCAATCAAAAATTTCGAATACGGCACTCTTCCTCAATCCGATGCCGCAATCTTTTGGCGGGCTTTAGCGTCAAGCGCTCAAACATACCAACCGGAAAACAACGCCGTTCTGCAATCCTTTATCACGCTCATCCAAGATTATCCTCAGGAAATCAAAGATGAAATAGCCGTCGTCGCGGCCAAAAACGCCTTGGCAGCGGGAGATGATATCGGAGCGCAACACTTCATCGATATCTTAAAATCGGGAACAGACAGACTGCGCGACCGCCAAGATCAAATTCGATATTTATCGGCCAAAAAAGTTGAACTTCAAGGCTATCCCCGCACGGCGGTCAAAGAATACAGAGAATTGGCTAATGTAAAATCGCAAAAATATTCATCCTTAGCCCGTTATGACAATGTTATCCTCAGCCAACATTTAAATATTATGCCTCTGCCGGAAGCAATTTCCGAATTAGAAAGACTAAAATTCGCATGGAGTGAGAAAAGATTTAAATGGTTGCTACAAAAGCAACTCGCTCAGTTTTACGTAAAAAACAACGATTATTACAACGGCATCCGCACATTGGAAAACACTCTTCCGTTAGCAGAAACGGAAGAACAAAAACAAGAACTCTTGGATCAGATGCTGGCATGGTTTGAAGACATCTACTTGAATAATCAGGCTGATACAAAAATGTCCGCCATCAAATCATTAGCCTTGTACACCGACTTCGAATGGTTGGCGGAAAAAAGCCCCCGCAAACACAAAATCATTCAAAAGCTGGCGGATCGTTTAGTCGCTGTTGATTTACTTCCCAGAGCACAGAATTTGTTGTCAGACCTGTTGGAAAAAGAAAATCTCAGTGATGAAGACAGAGCAAAAACCGGAGTGCGTTTGGCTGTTATCTCTTTGTTCGAAGAAAAACCGGATGATGCTCTCCATATCATAAACGATACGGAACCAACCGAAGAGATACCGGAAGAACTTCAGGCTTTCAGACGAGTTGTAAAAGCGCGTGCTTTAGCCAAAATAGGTCAAACACAAGAAGCTTTACAGTTGCTGCAAGATGATTTCAGCAAAAACGCGTTACTTCTCAAAACAGAAATTTTCTGGAAAAGCGGTCAATGGAGTGAAGCTTCCGACACCATAAAATATCTGGTTGAGCGCCCCACCTCCGGACAACCGCTCAGTCCGGAACAGATGTCTTATGTCCTCGACTGGGCAACGACATTGAAAAAAGCCGGCAAAGAAACCGTTTTGGTTCGTCTCCGCAACAAATTTCAACCATATTTTGTTAATACAAACTATTATAGCACATTTAATGTCTTAACAGAAT
>CATGXW010000247.1 GCA_949542085.1 uncultured Alphaproteobacteria bacterium | reverse complement strand
TTCTCCGTTGGTATCAACGACGATGTTAACAACACATCTCTGCCTTACAGCGATGATATCGACACCGAAGGCAAAGATGTTGTCCGCGCTGTATTCTATGGCTTAGGTGCTGACGGTACCGTCGGTGCAAACAAAAACTCCATCAAGATTATTGCTGAAGACGCCGGTAAATACGGTCAGGGTTACTTTGTTTACGATTCTCGCAAATCAGGTTCTATGACCACTTCTCACCTGCGTTTTTCTGACAACCCGATTAAAGCAGCTTACTTGATTAACAAAGCTGACTTTGTCGCTTGTCACCAATTCCCGTTCATGGCAAAAGTTGATATTTTGAAAATTGCCAAACCGGGGGCGACATTCTTGTTGAACGCACCTTACAGCGCTGACGAAGTTTGGGATCACCTCCCGATTGAAGTTCAGGAAGAAATCATTGCCAAGAAATTGAACTTCTATACCATTAACGCTATTGAAGTTGCCCGTGCAACCGGTATGGGAATGCGCATTAACACTGTTATGCAGACCTGCTTCTTTGCAATTTCCAACATCTTGCCGAAAGATGAAGCAATTGCCCAGATTAAAAACGCCATTAAGAAAACTTACAGCAAGAAAGGCGACGCTATCGTTCAAAAGAACTTTGTTGCTGTTGACGCTTCTTTGGAACACCTGCACAAAGTTGAATATCCTTCAACTGTTACTTCCACATTCCACCGTGCTCTTCCGGTTCCTGCCAACGCACCGGAATTCGTTAAGAAACTCACAGGTGAAATCATCGCCGACCGCGGTAACGAACTTCCGGTCAGCGCATTTGCCGAGGTTGTTGACGGAACATGGCCGACAGGTACAACTCAATACGAAAAACGTTGTATCGCAACCGAGATTCCGGTTTGGGATCCTGAAACATGTATCCAATGCGGTAAATGCTCTTTGGTATGCCCGCATGGTGTTATCCGCATGAAAGTTGCAACAGAAGAAGAATTGAAAAACGCTCCTGCCGGTTTCAAATCCGCCGCTTACAAAGGCAAGGAATTCGCAGGCAAACAGTTCATCTTGCAAATTTCTCCGGAAGATTGTACAGGTTGCGGCATCTGCGTCAGCGCTTGTCCGGCTAAAAACAAAGCCAATCCGGAACTCAAAGCCATCAACATGGATCATATTGAAAACCACTTGGCTGAACAGAAAGCTTGCTGGAACTTCTTTGAAACTTTGCCGTACGTAAAACGTACCGAAGTTGAAAAGAAATTGCCGAAAACCACTCAGTTGATTCAACCGTTGTTTGAATACTCTGGTGCGTGCGCCGGCTGCGGTGAAACCCCGTACATCAAATTGTTGACTCAGTTGTTCGGTGACCGCATGGTTGTTGCCAACGCGACAGGTTGTTCTTCTATTTACTCAGGTAACCTGCCGACAACACCGTATGCCAAAGATGAAAAAGGCCACGGTCCGGCTTGGGCAAACTCTTTGTTTGAAGACAACGCCGAATTCGGCTTGGGTATGAGATTCTCCATTGACCAACAAACCCGTTTTGCCAGAACCTTGCTTGAAGGCTTGAAAGACAAAGTCGGTGCTGAATTGGCTGATAAAATCTTGTCTAACCCGCAAGCCACCGACATTGAAATCGATGACCAACGTGCCAACGTTAAAGCTTTGCGCGACAAATTGGCATCCATCAACAGCGAAGAAGCTAAACACCTCGATACTTTAGCTGACTACTTGATTAAGAAGTCTGTATGGATTATCGGTGGTGACGGCTGGGCTTATGATATCGGCTTCGGCGGTTTGGATCACGCTATTGCTTCCGGCAAAAATATCAATATCTTGGTTATTGATACAGGCGTTTACTCCAACACCGGCGGCCAACAGTCAAAAGCAACACCGATGGGTGCTTCCGCTAAATTTGCAACAGCCGGTAAAGCTCTGCCGAAGAAAGATTTGGCTATGATTGCCATGTCTTACGGTAATGTTTACGTTGCTCAGGTAGCCGTTGGCGCCAACGATACTCAAGTGATTAAAGCCATGAATGAAGCAGAAGCCTTTGACGGCCCGTCTAT
>CATGXW010000246.1 GCA_949542085.1 uncultured Alphaproteobacteria bacterium | reverse complement strand
CTCAATCAATTCTTGTAAACGCGACCTGCGGGCTTTAATTAACGCCGTATGCGCCCGTACCATTTCTTCTTTATCTTCAGTAGAATATTCTGCCATTTTCCCTCTCTTTTTTATAAATACTACCACAGAGCATTTCATTGTCAAACGACAAAAACCTTGACATAAGAAACGATTTTTGCTAAAAAGCAAAAAGAATTTAAGTATTAACACTATTATTAACTAAAACTGAGGGAACGGGACGTATTAAAGGATACACCCTCATTAAACAAACCCAGACAAACCATGGCAACGATTGAAGTCAACGTCATCGACGTAAAAGAGCAAATCAAAGAACTCCAAAACTTCCGTAACGGTTGGGCCAATGATATCCGAGAAGGATGGAAAGGCGGATTACCCGGAGCCAAGGAACTCATCTTCGACCTCTACCAAATCTCCGGATGCCTCATTCTTGCCCTCCAAGATGTCGTTAACGGCCGCTTCCGAGACAAGATGGCTATGCTTCTGGTCAAACGTAAGCTTTTCAGTCTCACCCAATCTCGAAGCTATCAGCGTTTTGATGAAATGGGAAAAGCCGGCATATGCAACGTCATCACCACCGGAACCAAACACCACATCCTCATCATGGAGGATTGCCTTAAGCTCCTCACAGCCTAAAAATCCAAAAAAAAGAGTGCCGCGTTACAAACGCCGCACTCTTTTTTTATATAAACAGCCTCAAAATTTCATAACAACAAAAAATTGCAGAGAACGAGGAAAATAATAAGAAATAAAGGCGGAAGTACCGGAGCACTGCTGTAGCAAAATTTATGATAAGAAAGTTTGGATGGTGTGTGTAAATAGAGTGATTTCTAGGAGGCCAAAAAATTTTAGCGTACACCCTAGTACGTGAATTTTTTGGCTCTCCGTAAAATTGCTCTAGTTACTAGCCAGACAAACTTTATTGATCCAGGAAGGAACGTAACTTCCTAGACCTGCTCGGATGTTTCAACTTGCGCAAAGCTTTCGCCTCAATTTGGCGGATACGCTCACGGGTAACGTTAAACTGCTGTCCGACTTCTTCCAAAGTATGGTCTGTGTTCATGCCAATACCGAAACGCATACGCAATACACGCTCTTCACGCGGCGTCAAGGATGACAAAATGCGGGTACAGGTTTCTTTCAAGTTAGAATGGATTGCGGAATCCAACGGCTGCAAAGCATTATCATCAGCAATAAAATCGCCCAGAGATGAATCTTCTTCATCCCCGACCGGTGCTTCCAATGAAACAGGCTCTTTAGCAATTTTCATAACTTTGCGAACCTTTTCCAGCGGCATAGACAAACGAGCTGCCAATTCTTCGGGAACAGGTTCACGCCCCATCTCCGACAACATCTGCCGTGAAGTGCGCACCAATTTGTTAATTGTTTCAATCATATGCACTGGGATACGGATTGTCCGTGCCTGATCGGCAATCGAACGGGTAATCGCCTGACGTATCCACCAAGTCGCATAAGTTGAGAATTTATAGCCGCGGCGATATTCAAATTTATCAACGGCTTTCATCAAACCGATATTTCCTTCCTGAATCAAATCCAAGAATTGTAAGCCGCGGTTAGTATATTTTTTAGCGATGGAAATAACCAAACGCAGGTTGGCTTCAATCATTTCCTTTTTAGCGCGATCAGCCTCACGTTCGCCTTTTTTGATAGTATCGACCATACGGCGATACTCAGAAATAGGCAAACCGCATTCTTGTGCCATCTGGGCAACGGAATCTCTCAGTTCGACAATTTCCACGCCGTAACGCTCAACAAAAGCCTGCCAATGCTTATCCTTCTTATGAGAGATATTTTCCAGCCAGTTCGGATCCAGTTCCGATTTCTGATAAGCGTCCAGAAAATCTTCGCGTTTGATTTTGCACGACAAAGCATAACGCAGTAATTTTCCCTCCAACCCCATCAAACGCTTATTTAAACCGTTCAACTGTTCAACCAGCTGTTCAACCCGGGTAGCATTCAGATGAATAGAACTCATCAATTCAACCAGCTCTTTTTTAACTTGCAGATATTTC
>CATGXW010000245.1 GCA_949542085.1 uncultured Alphaproteobacteria bacterium | reverse complement strand
GCGGATTTCTTCCATGCGCTGAAAAGTTTCTTTTTTATCGGCATTGCGGAACAGAATGATGAATTCGTCTTCCGTGTAGCGAAAAATAGGTTCTTCTTTTTCTTGCTCGCTGATTTGGCGGGCGATGAGTTTGACGATGTTGTTTTTGGCTCTGCGGCCAAAGTTACGCTCCAGTTTATCATAGTCATCAATGCTGATTAGTCCGATACTGTATTTCAGCGGAAATTTTTTTGTTTGTATCAGGTAGGAGTTGCGGCTGTAAAAGCCGGTGAGCATGTCTTTATAGGTTTCGAAATAAAGGCTAAAGGACAGGGAGTAGAGCATTAACAGTGATGATGATGAGAAGAACAGGGATAATCCGGAGGCGGAATCCGAATGTCTTAGGCCCAGGGCGATGCAACAGGTGGAAAAAAAGAAACTGTAATCTGACAGGTTCCCGCGGATTGTCATTTTGGTGAACAAAATAAGGAGTGTCAGGGCAAACAGGATGAGAGCAAGGCCGCTTAGCGCGCTGTCCGGTAACGATAGTAAATTAAGCGAAAGGTCTTGTCGGCTGAGGTGTTCGCCAATACTGTATTGTCCGAATATCAAAATGAGCAGTCCCAAATTTCGTTTGGCTCGCAGGCGAGTGTTGGGCAGGCAGCTGAAAAGCAGCAGATTGGCGGCTAAGAAGATGCAAACATTTTGATAAGCCGTCGAGGTGATGTAATTTTCACCTATATTGTTTTTTAGTGCGTTGATAGCGGTATAGCTGATTGTGGTGCAGAGGATGTAAAAGGCCGGTTTGCTTTTGTTGAAGTAAAGCAGGATAAGAAATATCGCCAGATTCAGCATATAAAACAGGCTGTGAAAGGTTATGTTGGTTTGAGAACCGAAATGTTCGGCGATATAAAACAAAATAACGACACAGCCGAAAACGGTCGCCTGAATGCTTCCATTTTTGATTGTCGAACTTATTCTTTCACTGTTGTACTTAAAATTTTTCACGGAACTATCCTTTTGTTCCGCGTATTATAACTGGCAAAGGTTAAATTTTATTTACGCATTTGAGGATGGAGCTGTCTCCATAGGAATAAAATCGATAGCCGCTGTCAATGGCGTGACGATAGGCATTTTGCATTCTATCCAGACCGGCTACGGCGCAAACGAGCATAAATAATGTTGATTTGGGCAGATGAAAGTTGGTAATCAGCATATCAATCATTTTAAATTTGTAGCCGGGGGTGATGAAAATGCTAGTTTCATCGGCATAAGGATGAAGAATTCCGTTGTTGTCAGTTGCCGTTTCCAAAAGGCGGAGAGAGGTTGTGCCGACAGCGATAATTCTTTTTCCGGCGGCTTTGGCATTATTGATTGCCGAGGCGGCTTCAGCGGAAATGACGCCGTATTCGGCATGCATTTTGTGATCTTTGGTATCATCTGTTTTGACGGGCAGGAATGTTCCGGCGCCGACATGAAGCGTTAAGAAAACCTGTTTTATTCCTTTTTTTTGTAAAGCTTCTAAAACATCGGGTGTGAAATGCAGGCCGGCAGTAGGCGCGGCAACGGCACCTTCATGTTTGGCATAGACGGTTTGATAGTTTTCCTTGTCATCAAATTTGTCCCATAGGCCGGCCCGAGGTTTTTCCCTTTTGATATATGGCGGCAGAGGCATAAAACCGTATTGCTCCAGTTTGTGCGCCAGCTCAGACGGAGGACAATCAAAGGAAATAAGAACGCCGTCCTCGTCTTTTTTCTCAATAACCGTTGCCGTGAAGTCAGAGTTTTCAGCACTGGTTTCCGAGGTGTAAAAGCGAATGGTGTCTCCGGCGTGCAGACGTTTGGCGTTTTTGATAAAAGACCACCATTGGATGCCGTCAATAGGATGATAAAGTGTGACTTCAACCAATGCTTCTCCGCGGGCTCCGTAGAGGCGGGCGGGAATGACCTTGGTGTCGTTAAAAACCAAAACATCGCCTTCTTCCAATAGTGACGGGAGGTCGTAAAAGCGACGATCGGAAATTTGGTTTTCAACGGATAAATCCAGCAAACGAGAGGTGTCACGAGGGGTGGCAGG
>CATGXW010000244.1 GCA_949542085.1 uncultured Alphaproteobacteria bacterium | reverse complement strand
GCCTGCTTTTTATCCCTGAGTGCCAATGCTGCCGAAATCGACGTTAAGCCCTATGTCGGTTTGGATTATGTTTATACCAGCGCGGATATGAAAGATAATATGGATCAGGTTTTAGAAGATAAATATCATTCATTTAGTCTGAATGCGGGGGCTCGTTTTAATAAATATGTCGGTGTTGAAGCTTTTTATCAAAAATCCGGTGAGGAAGAAAAATCAGTTGTTGATGTTGATGGTGATACTTTGAAAGCCAAAACAAGGTTTGATGCTTATGGTCTTGATGTGGCCGGTTATTTGCCGTTGACTGAAAAATTGGAGGGTGTCGCTTCTGTCGGTTTAGCTCATTATAAGTTTAAGTTGAAAGCCGGTGGAGATTATGAAGGTTCTGAAAGTGAATCTAATATGGGATATCGCTTAGGTTTAGGTGCGCAGTACAATTTTGATGAACATGTAGCTCTTCGTGTTATGGGACGTTTTGTTCAGCTCGATGATGGTAGTGACGATGCTATCAAAAATTTGGCAGAGCTGACAGCCGGTGTTCGCTATACATTCTAATACAGTTTCTTTCATGTATAAAAAAGAAGCGCCGGTTTGTTGCCGGCGCTTTGATTATTTGACATATTTGCCGCGGAAAGCGGTTATAAAATCTTTAGCCTGTTTGAGGGCGTCTTTGCCTTCAACCTGAATTTTAATGTTTAGCTTGTTGTTGAAGTTGCCGGTGATAAAGGCTTGTTCCGGCGTCGGATTGTAAACCAAAAAGACGTTGCCGTCCAAAGAATCCAATTTGAAGTGTTTGGCATCGATGTTATAATTTTTCAGGTCCGCAATTTTGATGTCATCTTGGATGTTGCCGCTGATTTTGGCATCAATAATCTTGGCGATTTTTTGCGCTTCTTCCGCATTTTGGGTAATGGCGTAATCAATTTGATTACCGTTGACCATGCGGGAACCCGACATTTCAAACTCATCAACTGCAACGCTTGGCGCCGCGGCGATTTCATCTTCAAAATTCTGAGTGACTTCTTTCAAATTCTGTTGGAATTGGCGGTTCAATTCTGCCGATGCTTTGCTCAAAACCTGATTTTTTTCAATCGCGGACATCAGCGGCGGCAAGGATTTCATAACTTCATCCATCATTTGGGACATGCTGTTGGCAATTTGCGGCATTACCTTTTGCATGGATTTGTCCATTTGTTCCATTGATTTTTGCATTGACAGATTGGTTTCTTCAAATGCTTTTCTGACATCGGCGTTAATAATATCATCAGCGTGAACGATAATAGGGGAGGTCATGAGCGCCAAGGCCAGAGCCGGAAGAAATTTTGACATTTTTTTCTCCTTAAATAATTAATCTTTCTTATAAATAATACACAGATGCGCCAATGACAATCAAAAAAATTTTTGAAGTTGATTTTTTGCGGCAAAGAAAGTAAACTGTCGTCAATGTGTTTATAAAGGAGAAAATGATGTTAAGAGAAGATTTGCAGAAAACATTAAAGGAATCAATGTTGGCTCATGATGCCGAAACAACCGGCGCTGTTCGTCTGATTATTGCGGGAATGAAAGAAAAAGACGTGGAAGCCCGCGGCAAAGGCGCTAAAGAAGCTACAGATGCCGAGCTGTTGTCTATGATGCAAACGATGATTAAACAACGTAATGACTCTATCAAAATGTACACAGATGGCAACCGTCCAGAGTTGGCTGAAAAAGAAAGAAAAGAAATTGCCGTTATCGAACGTTTTCTTCCCAAACAAATGAATGATGCCGAGATTGAGGCTGTTGTTAAAACTCTGATCGCCGAAACCGGTGCCGCTTCCATGAAAGATATGGGCAAAGTGATGGGCGCCCTGAAAGCAAAATATGCCGGACAGTTGGATATGGGAAAGGCTAACGGGGTCATCAAATCATTTTTAGGGTAGGGGAAAATTGCCTAACGTGTTGTTATGCTAGGTTTCGGCTCTCTCGTGTATTTCTTTTATACACGTCGTTCGTCTTAGCCGTCGTAGCATAACACTTTATCCAATGAACATTAAAAGGTATCTTTCTTCTGGAATACCGCTGATATATA
>CATGXW010000243.1 GCA_949542085.1 uncultured Alphaproteobacteria bacterium | reverse complement strand
TTTATGCGGTACTCGCGCAAAAAATTAACTTTTACAAAAAAATTTCATATATAAGGAGGAGGTCTATGGACAAAGATAAAAAAGAAAAATTACGGAAAGTGCTTCTTGAGGAGTATCAGCTTAATCTGAGTGATTTTGCCGTTAAAGGAGCCGAGTGCGATGTTAATGTTGAAGTTAAACGGGCGCTGGAAGAAAGCTGGCAGCAAGGAATTGTCATTGGGGCGATGTGTATTGCACCGACAGTCATTGCGCGGGTTTTAGGGAAAAAAGGAATAAAAATCACTGTCGGTAATGATAAAAAAGTGGCTTCAGGCGTTGAAAAAATGGGAGCTGAGCATCAAAATTGCGGTGTGAGCGAAGTCTGTGTCGATTCGGAAAACAAAATTGTCACCACGCCTTGTTACATGTTGGCGACATCATTAAAGGAAATTGCCGAAGGCACCAGAAATTTGGTGGATGAGATGTTGGAATTGATCGACTACTAGCGTTTTTTGAGAGCCGCTTGAGCCGCTCTTTTGCCTGACAAGATAGCGGCTTCAATACTGCAAGGGTAATCCTTCATTGTCCAGTCTCCGGCAATAAAAAGATTGGGATACTGTGTTTGAGCGTTTTGCGGACGCTTGGCGTTGTTAGTTTCGTCTTGTTTAATGGTGGCGTGTTTGTGATGAATCACTCTGAAAGGCGGAACAAAAGCCGAATTGACGTTACGCAGTGTATCAAGCTGTTTCCAAATATTGCGAGCCAAATCCTCAAGTTTTTCATTATGATTTGCAACATCGGATATTGTAACCGCCGTAATGTTTCCGTGCACGAAAATCCAATCGCACAAACCTTCGGCAATGCCTAAAAACGAAGTGCCTTTGGGAAGGGAAAGAGGTTGAGAAGTATGGTAAAAAATATTAATAATACCGTTAAACTCAAACTGAGGCGTTTCTAAAAATCGGGATGTGTTAACCGCGTCGAGAGCCAGAATAATTTTATCGCCGGCGTTGATTTCCACTTGTCGGTTGTTGAAATTGAGTTGGGCAATCTGTCCGAATTGCGTTTCCAGCTTCAACAGTTTGCAGTCGGTATGCAGCTCGTCGGCATAAACTGCCAACGGATTAATCAAACGCTGACTTAAATCGTTTTGTGAAAAGTAAATGCGCCGCTGTTTGGTGCCCCATGGAAAAAGTTTCCAAAAGATTTTGTTTTTTATTTTTTTTGAAGCCTCATCCGCGGCAGTGTTGCACATGGCTTTGAATATTTCCGGTTTGAACTGTCTAAAGTCTGTTTCGATAGTGTCTTTTTGCACATTCCAAAAATAGCAGTTGTTATGCCATTTATGCGGAAACAATAATCTGGCCGCATATTTATTAGCGCCCAAAATAACATGAGTTGCGTTGTCCAGACGGGTTTGCAATTCTTTATCATCAAACGAATAGCAACGTCCGCCGGGGTGTCCGGCCGCTTCATAGACAATGGTTTTGCACGACGGATCTTTTAGCTTAAGAAAATAGGCGCAGGACAATCCTGCGACACCGGCACCGATAATGTGGTAGGATGTGTTTTTTTTCTTCATTATTTACCCATAAAAGCTTTGAGTGCCAAGCAAAGTTTCATAAATTTTCCGACATTTGGTTTGGGAGAGATAATTTCCCAGCCTCTGTTTTGCATGATGTCAAAATAGCGCTTGTAGATGTAAGCAATAGCTTTAACCGGACGAGCCACTTTTTTATCGAGTTTTTTCAGATAGGAAAATGCTTTTTTATAATCTTCGTCAGCGATTCGGGCTAACTCTTCACGAGCCACGGACAGATTTTTATCAACGACGACATCCATCGGGAGGGTGGAATGAATACCTGCTTTTTCCAAAAGTTCTTTCGGAAGATACAGGCGATCCGCCTGAGCGTCTTCCTTGACATCTCTTAAAATATTTGTGAGTTGCAGAGCTCGTCCCAAAGTTTCTGATAAAGCGTCAATAAGCTTTTTATCCGAACATCCGAAGATGCGCAAAGACAAATTTCCCGGAGAACCGGCAACACCTCGGCAATATTGATTTAGTTTATCCATATCGGGAGCCTGTATCGGATTGGGCAAATCCATGGAGATGCTGT
>CATGXW010000242.1 GCA_949542085.1 uncultured Alphaproteobacteria bacterium | reverse complement strand
TGCCGACTTCCGGACGTATTGCCAGTGGCGCGATTATTGAAAACGAAATTCCTTTCAAGCTCGACAACATGAAAGTTATCCGCATTGCCCTGCGCAATCCGGACTTTACAACTTCACGCCGAGTGGCCGACGCTATCAATGCCATGTTGGGTACCACTGCTGCCGACGCTATTGATCCGGCAACGGTTACTTTGAGCGTGCCGAAAAAATACCAAGGAAAAATCGTCGACTTGATGACCAAGGTTGAACAACTTCAAGTTCAGCCGGATCAGTTGGCAAGAGTGGTTATTGATGAAAGCTCAGGCATTGTTGTTATCGGCAAAGATGTCAAAATCAACCGTTTGGCCATTGCTCAAGGAAATCTGACCATCAAAATCACAGATATTCCTTTTGTGTCACAGCCATTGCCATTCTCAAACGGACAAACCGTTACCGGCGTTACTTCTGTTGTTGACATCAATGAAGGTGTTGAAACCAAGCTGAGCGTTGTTGATACAGGTGTTAACCTGCAAGAACTGGTCGACGGGCTGAACGCACTGGGTGTGACACCGCGCGATCTCATCAGCATTTTGCAAGCTATTAAGGCCAGTGGCGCTCTACAGGCAGAAATTGAGGTGATTTAAGATGAACATATTGCAAAACACATATCAATTTGACAACAGCCTGTACGGTTTGAAAAATCCTCCGTCGGCGAACACGTCCGCTTTGGCCAAAGAAAAAAATGAAGCGAAGATTGCCGAAACGGCTGAAAACTTCGAAGCATTTTTCATCACCAAAATGATGGAAACCATGTTTGAGGGGATTTCCACAGACGGTGTTTTCGGCGGGGGACATGCCGAGAAAATTTATCGCTCAATGCTTTTGGATGAATACGGCAAAGTTATGGCTAAAACCGGTCGTATCGGCATTAAGGAAGATATCATGCGTTCGATTATTGATATGCAGGCGCAGGAAACAACGGGTTCAATACAAGGATGAGGTGATATTATGGAAGAATTACATGATACAACCGGCTCAAAAATAAACGATTTCAAAGAAGTCGTGCGTGGGTTTTCCGAAGTTTTGACCGAGGAGAACAAAGCTTTGCAGGCGTATGATACCGAAGCTATCAGCCAGCTCTATGAAAAGAAATCAAAGATTATTGCCGCATATCGTTCCATGGTTGCGTATTTTATCAAACATCAGGAGGAACTGTCTTCCTTAGAAGAAGCCGAGCGGATTGAGTTAAAGAGCATTTCGGTCAATTTAGACGAGCTGATTAAAGAAAACGAGCAGCTGCTGAAAACCCATATGGAAACCAGTCAGAATGTGATGAACACCATCATCAACATTGCCAAAATGACCAATAACAGTAACGCAACATCTTATGGCGCGCAAGGGCGTTATTCGCCTTTGGACAACAACAAGAATGCGCTGGCCATAAACAGAACTTTGTAGGAGGTGTGCCATGGCGTTAATTCCGAGTTTAGGAACAGCAATCAGCGGTATGAAGGCCGCACAGGGACAGTTGGACATCATCAGCCGCAACGTGGCCAATGTTGACACAGAAGGTTATACACGCAAAATCGCTCAACAAAGCAATGTGGTGATGGCCGGCTATCATCATGGCGTGAAACTGAACACAACGACCCGTATGGTAAACGAAGGACTGTTAAAAAGCTTCTTGGATTCCAATTCATTAACAGGAAATCTGTCAGCGCAAAATGAATTTTTAGGCAAAACAGAAATTTTGCTTGGCACTCCCCAAGGTAATAACTCCGTGGCGGCAAATGTTGCCGATTTGCAAACAGCTTTTAATACGTTTGCTGCTGACGTCACATCATCATCCGGCCGTTACAACCTTTTAAGCCAAGCTTCGGCGATGACATCACGCTTGAATTCCATTTCTCAAGAAATTCAAAAATTGCGCGGCGATGCTGACATGCAAATTACCGACGATGTCGCCACCGTCAACTCTCTTTTGGATGAGCTGCACCGTCTGAATGATGAAATTGTCAAATACACGGTTTTAGGTTATGACAGCGTTGTTGATTTGGAAGATCAGCGTGATCAAGCTTTGCGTCAATTGAGTGAAAAACTTGATATATCTTATTTTAAG
>CATGXW010000241.1 GCA_949542085.1 uncultured Alphaproteobacteria bacterium | reverse complement strand
GGTTGGTGGCGACCCCGGAATTGGCAAATCGACATTATTGTTGCAAGCCTGCGCCAAAGTTGCCGAGTTGAAAGGCAATCCGGAAGTTTACTACATTTCCGGAGAAGAAGCCATTGATCAGGTGCGGATTCGCGCCAAACGTCTGCAATTGGATAAAGCGCCGGTCAAACTGGCCAGCTGCACCGATATCAAAGACATTGTCGCCACATTGGAAAAATCAAACGCCGCGGTGGTGGTTATCGATTCCATTCAAACCATGTATCTGGAGGAGGTTGAATCCACCCCCGGCAGTGTCGCTCAGGTTAGAGCTTGCAGTTATGAATTGATAAAACAGGCCAAGCGCAAAGGTTTCACACTGTTTTTGGTCGGTCACGTCACCAAACAAGGGGCGATTGCCGGTCCGAGAGTTCTGGAGCATATGGTTGACACGGTGCTTTACTTTGAGGGCGAAAGAGGACACCACTTCCGCATTTTGCGTGCAGTCAAAAACCGCTATGGTGCCACGGATGAAATCGGCGTTTTTGAAATGCAGGATCAAGGCTTGGTTGAAGTTGAAAACCCTTCGGCTTTATTTTTGGCGGAGCGTCAGGGCAATATTTCCGGTTCTTGCGTCTTTGCCGGCATTGAAGGCTCTCGTCCGGTGTTGGTCGAAATACAAGCTTTGGTGAGTGCGACGGGCTATGCCAGTCCCAAACGTGCCGTCGTTGGCTGGGACAGCAACCGCTTGTCAATGATTTTGGCGGTTTTGGAGGCTCGTTGCGGCATTAATTTAAGCTCACAGGACGTTTATCTGAATATCGCGGGTGGTTTGCGTATTTCTGAACCTGCGGCGGATTTGGCGGTGGCGATGGCGGTTATTTCATCCATGACCAACAAACCTTTGCCGGCGGATATGGTTATTTTTGGCGAAATTGGCTTGTCCGGTGAAATTCGTGCCGTCAGCCAGCCGAGTTTACGCTTAAAAGAAGCCAGCAAATTGGGCTTTACAAGTGCGATTACCCCGCCGACACATAGCAGTGAAAAGAAAACAAACGTTGACATGAACCGTTTTGAAATCGGCAATGTTCATCGCCTGATAAATTGGTTTAACTAAGGAACGAAACGAATGCAACAGCTTAATAATCTTGACGTTATTATCTTAATTGTTGTCGGAATATCCGCTTTGATAGCCCTTAGCCGAGGATTGGTCAAGGAAGTGTTGTCCATTGTCGGCTGGGTTTTGGGAACGGTTGCCATTATTTACCTGATGCCTGTTTTAACCCCCTTTGCCAAGCTTTATATTGAAAGCGGCTGGTTAGCCGGCATAGCCACGGCCTTGTTTATTTTGATTTTGTTCCTGATTGTCTGGATTATGACCACCGGTCGTCTGGTCGGCAAAATCCGTAGCAGCAAACTGAGTAACGTTGACCGTCTTTTAGGCTTGTTTTTCGGCATTGCTCGTGCCTTTTTACTGGTTGTGTTGTTTTATATATTGATCAGTTGGATGATTCCGGTTGAAAAACAATCTGAAGTTTTGCGTGAGTCTAAATATTTTCAGATTGCCGGCACTTTTGCCAAACCGCTTGAAAACCTGATTCCGGAAAGCACTTTGAAGATTATCCACGAAAAGACCAAACTGGTCGGCGAAGAAAACGAGCGGAAATTAAAAGAGCAGGAAAAGCGTGAAAAAGAGAAACGCGAAACCGATGAGCTTTTTGAAAGATTGACCCAGCCGCAAATCAAAAAGAAAGCGGCGGACAAAGCTGAAGAACACATCAAGGAAAAATTCGAAGGCTACAAGGAAAGCGAACGCGACAACCTTGACCGCCTGATAGAAAATGCGCTGTAAATTTTGAAAGAGGACGCTAAAAATAACGTCCTCTTTTTTTGACCGCAGAGGGCGCAAATCACAAAAAAATGACCCGTTAATCGCCAAACAATCAAAAACCTCTGTACGAGTCTTAAAAAGGCTTTTTGTTTGTGTCCTTTTTTAATTGCAAATTAATCCTTTTCCTTTAATATGACTCTTGCTGTCGGGAGAGCCGGCGGCGGAGCTTCAAAACTCCTTTACGAGAAAAGAACAACTCCTTGAATGGGGAGCTGCCGACATAAGCATATATGTATGAC
>CATGXW010000240.1 GCA_949542085.1 uncultured Alphaproteobacteria bacterium | reverse complement strand
GGCAATCGGGGACAAAGTTCGGGTTGAAGATTTGATTAAAGGGATTGTCATTCAGTCCGGTAACGATGCCTGTATCGTGGCGGCCGAAAACCTCTCCGGCAGTGAAGAAGATTTTGCCGTTGAACTGAACAAAAAAGCGCGTGAGCTGGGATTACACAATTCAACATTTGCCAACGCGACCGGTTTGCCGCATCCTGATCATCGTATGAGCGTGGAAGATTTGGCAAAACTGGCCCGCGTGATTATCGCCGAATTTCCGCAGTATTACCACCTGTTTTCACAAAAAGAGTTTGTTTATCACAATATCCGTCAAGGCAATCGCAATCCGTTGCTCTACAGCATGCCTTATGCAGACGGTATGAAAACCGGACACACCGAGGAAGCCGGTTTTTGCCTGACCGCCTCGGCCAAAAAAGGTGATCGACGTTTGATTGGTGTTATGACCGGATTAAAATCCAATAAAGAGCGCTCTGAAGAAGCTGAGAAGATTATGAGCTGGGGCTTCCGTGAATTTGACAATTATACAATTGTCAAAAAAGGAACAAAAGTAGCCGACATGCCGGTTTGGTTCGGAACCTCTCCGACCGTGGCCATGGTTGCAGGCGAAGATGTGGTGCGCACATTGAAAAGAAATAAATCCGATGAAGTCAAGTTGACAGCTGTTTATGACAAACCGGTCAAAGCACCGGTGCAAAAAGGGCAGAAGCTCGGAATTATCAAAGCCGAAATTCCTGACAGCGGCAGTGTGGAGATTCCGTTGCTGGCTGCATCTGATGTTAAAGCCGTCGGTTTTTGGGGGCGTATCAGCCGCAATTTGAAATATTTATTCTTCGGAGCTGAGTAATGCGACAAAAAGGACGCTTCATAACATTTGAGGGGGGAGATGGTTGCGGCAAATCAACGCAATTACGTTTGTTGGCCAATTGGTTGCAACAACAAAATGTCGATAATATCTCAACCAAGGAACCGGGAGGAACACCAGTGGGGCAGGAACTTCGTCAACTGCTGGTTTGTGGTGATAAAGATAAATTTGATGCCGTGGCGGAGGCCTTGTTGTATTATGCCGATCGCCGCATTCATATGACAACCAAAGTTTGGCCGGCGATTGATGAGGGAAAATGGGTTTTAAGCGATCGATTTGCCGATTCGACAGTGGCCTATCAATATTATGGTTATAATAAAAAAGTACCGTTTCAAACATTAACGGAGCTGTATCAAATTGCCGTTGGTGATTTTAAGCCAGACTTGACAATCATTTTTGATTTGGATCCGGAAATCGGGCTGGCACGTTCTTTCAAAAAGGCTGAGGGAAAGGCGATTAAAGAAACAAGACATGAAAGCCGAGGTCTGGAGTTTCATAATAATCTGCGTCAGGGATTTCTGGATATAGCCAAGCAGGAACCAAACCGATGCGTGGTTTTGAATGCGGATAAAACAATAGAAGAACT
The DNA here is from genome assembly GCA_949542085.1 of uncultured Alphaproteobacteria bacterium. Classification (GTDB taxonomy): domain Bacteria; phylum Pseudomonadota; class Alphaproteobacteria; order RF32; family CAG-239; genus CAZU01. The sequence goes on along the minus strand of CATGXW010000240.1, from coordinate 667 downwards.
TCATGCTGATGTTATCAATATTGTCAGAGAAAGGTTTAGGTTGTTTTGATGTCTGATGATGGTTCGACAGAAAATCCGTTACCGCGCAACAATCCTTATGTTTTGGGGCATGATGCCGCTGAACAGTTGTTTTTGCAGGCTTGGAAGAATAACGCGCTGCACAATTCGTGGCTGATTTCTGGAATTGAGGGTATCGGTAAAGCGACCTTAGCTTATAAATTTGCTCGTTTTGTTTTGTCTGCGGATGACAAACAGCGTGAAAATTATACAAGTCTGGATATTTCACCGTCACATCAGGTTTATAAATTGATTGCCGGAAACGCTCACCCTGATTTGAAAATTATTGAGCGGGATTATACCGATACTGACCGCAAAAAAGTGTTAAAAGCCATCAAGGACGGAGAGCAACTAAGCAACGAGGAATTGGGAAATCTTAAGAAATCAGCTTATATCCGCATTGATGATGTGAGAACAATTAATGAATTTTTATCAAAACATTCCTCAAACGACGGTTGGCGTGTCGTGGTCATTGACAGTATTGATGAGATGAATACCGCTTCGGCTAACGCTGTGTTGAAAATTTTGGAAGAACCGCCGGCAAGAACACTGATGTTGTTGGTCAGCCACAATCCCAATCAGTTGTTGCCGACCATAAAATCACGTTGCA
>CATGXW010000239.1 GCA_949542085.1 uncultured Alphaproteobacteria bacterium | reverse complement strand
TTTTCAACATCAATATTTATAAGTTGTATAAATTATTAATATTGCTATAATCGCGCAAGATAACAGATTTAAAGGAATAACTATCATGATGACCAAAATCAGAAGCATTCAGGACTCTTGGCTGGCAAAGAGCATTCTTATTTTGACCGCTTTGAGTTTTATGTCGTTGTTCGGCGTATCCAGCTACTGGGGAAGCGCCGGCAAAAACAAGCCGATTATCAAAGTTGACGATGTTATTGTCTATCAGGACGAAATCAACAGCCAGTTTCAGCAACAGCTGCAACAGGCCAGAAATTTGTTCGGAGAAGATCTGGAAATTAATGACGCCATGAAAAACGCCATTATGCAGGATATCGTGCAGAAAAATCTGACTAACGCCATCATGCAGAAAACAACAGACGATTTAAATGTGTCCATCAGTGATGAGCTGGTTCGCAAAATTATTTATTCTCAAGCCGAGTTTATGGATGCCAACGGCAATTTCAGCATTGAAAAACTGCGCCGCCTGTTGGGGGCTTCCGGCTGGACCGAAAAAAGATACATTGAAACTCTACGCGGTGATATTGAAAAACAACACCTCCTCCAACATCCGGCCGAAAATGTCAATATTCCTCATTTTATGGATAAATACTTGGCTCAATTGGAAAATCAGCGCAAAGTATTCAAGTATATTGAGATTGATCCGGCAAAATTGTCTGTTGATCGTAAAATCAGCAAAGACGAGCTGGAACAATACTATCAGGATTTTATCGGCCAGTTTGAAGAACCTGAAAAACGTGATTTGCAGTTTGTCAATTTGTCTGTCGATGCCCTCGCCGCTAAAATGACGCCAAGCGAAGAAGACATCAAAGCTTATTATCAGGAAAACATTTCAAATTATGTCATTCCTGAAAAACGCAACGTTTTACAAATGATGTTCGAGGAACAAGATGCCGCAGACAAAGCTATGGCAGCTCTAAACGCCGGCGGTGACTTTTATAAAGTCGCCAAAGAAATGGCAGAGCAAGACAAAGCGGCAACCGAACTGGGCGACGTGTCCAAAGACATGCTGCTTGCGGATATGAGCGAAGCCGTTTTTGCGGCTCCTCAAGGTGAAGTGGTCGGACCGATTAAATCTGAACTCGGCTGGCACATCCTCAAGGTTACCAAAATCACGCCGAAAAAAGAAACAACACTGGCGGCAGCAAAAGCTAAAATCATTGACGCTCTGAAAAAAGAGCACGCCTTTGACGAAGCTTATAAAACCATTGCCGAGATTGAAGATAAAATCGGCGGCGGCGCTACTCTGCAAGAAATTTCAGAAGCCTACAAAACGCCGATTTACAAAGTCAGCGGTTTGAAAGAAGACGGCAGCACACAACGCGCCCCCGTTCAATTTAAGAAACTGATTTCTTCCGCAGATTTTATTGACGCGGCATTCTCCTACAACACAGGTGAAATCAGTCAGGCTTTGGAAGATGAAACAGGCTTCACCATTGTTGAAGTGGTTGCCATTGAAGACGCTCACCCCAAAGAGCTCAGCGAAGTAAAAGCTCAAATTGAAACCATGTGGGCGGCTAATGAAAAGAACGCCATTGCTCAGGAAATTATCAATGACGTGACACACGACGTGGAAAACGGCGACAGCCTTGACAGTGTTGCCAAACGTTTCGGCCTGACTGTCAAAACAACAAAGCCATTGAAGAGAACGGAAAGCTTTGCCGGCTTGTCCCAACAACAAATGACTGAGTTGTTTCAGGAAAATGTCGGTTCTCTGAAACTGGTTGCCCACAATGACGGTCAATTGCTGATTGTCCCGACAAAAGTCATTAAAGGCTCAGCCAACTTGTCTAAAGAAGAAACAGAAGTGTTGCGCTCCAAGGCCAAGGCTGATATGAGCCAGACCGTTGTTGACGAGCTTTTGAACGCCTATAGTTCAAACTATGATGTCCGTGTCAAATACAAATATGTTGGTTTGACGGAAGATAATTAGGGATTAGTTGTCAAGGATTGACAATGATCCGAAAACGCCCCTTATTTTAAGGGGCGCTTTTTTTATTCGTCAACAAATTCTATCTTGAGTCTTTTGCCGTAATATTTGGCCAACAAATATAACTCAGGAAAGTGTAATGAACGCCG
>CATGXW010000238.1 GCA_949542085.1 uncultured Alphaproteobacteria bacterium | reverse complement strand
TAAATATCGTCTATGATGCCGAGGTTTTGGCGGTTATTTATACGATTTTCAATAAACTGGATTTGCCGCCGTTTAAAATTTATCTGAACAACCGCAAATTATTGTCCGGCTTTTTGGCGCACTTGAACATTCAGGACAAGAGCGTTGATGTGCTGCGCTTGGTTGATAAAATCAAAAAAATTCCGGAAGAGGCTTTTCTGGCCGAATTGAAAGATTTGGGCTTGCCGGAAGAAAGCAATCGCCGCTTGCTTGAGTTTATCAAAATCAAAGGCAGCAATGCCGAGATTATCAAACAATTGGAAGCGCTTGGCGTAACTGATGAAAACTTTGTCACTGGTCTGGATGAGTTGAAAACGGTTCTGGCTCAGGCAGCCAACTTGGGAATGCCGGAAAGCAATGTCCAGATTGATTTGAGCATTACCCGCGGTCTGGATTATTACACTGGAACGGTTTATGAAACCTTTTTTGACGATTATCCTGAGTTCGGCAGCGTTTGCTCCGGCGGTCGTTATGATAACTTGTCCAGCGTGTTTATGGATAAAAAATTCCCCGGCGTTGGCATTTCTATCGGTTTGACCCGCTTGTTTGACCAGTTGCGCGGCAAAGGTTTACTCAAAATCGGCGGCCCGACCCCAAACAAGGCTTTGATTGTTATGCAAAATCCAGAATATCAAAACGCCGCGGTTAAGCTGGCCGGAAGTTTGCGTCAAAACGGTATTGCCGCCGATGTGATGTTCCGTGATTGCAAGTTCAAAAAGAAAATGGAATATGCCAACAAAATCAAAGTGCCGTATCTGGTGATTATCGGTGAAGATGAAGTGGCGCAGGGCGATTTTACGCTGAAAAATATGGAAACCGGCGAACAAAAAAGATTAGGCTTGAACGAGCTGATTGTCGAGATTTCTCAAACCGGCATCAGTATCGGTAAGCAAAAAAAATTGGCGCTAAACGAGCAGAACACCAAGATTTCTTGCGATAATATGAAGATCGGCGAGCTCTGATACTTCCTTGACAACTAATTACTAATACCTAATTGTCTGCAAATGAGACCTCTCCGCAGGCACTTAACCGATGCCTGTCGCGCTGCGACCTAATCCCCAACTAACATGGGGATTTTTTTTATAAATGCTGTAACTTTGAAAAAAAATCGGGTATATTCAGGACAAATATGATTTTTTAGATGAGGAATAAAATGAAAAAAATTGCAGTTATCGGCGTTTCTGAAAACATCGGTCGTGAAATTTTGGCTTATTTGGCGGAAGAGGGCTTTGACCACCGTTCCGTTTTTGCTTTGGAGGCTAAGTCGGCAGCCGGAAATATGGTTTCCTACGGTGAAGATGACGAGCTTGATATTCTGGGATTGGACAGATTTGATTTTTCAACGGTAGATACCGCAATTTTTACCGCTTCTGCCGAAGTCTGCAAAAAATATATTCCGCAGGCATTGGAAAAAGGTGTTAAGGTTGTTGACTGCTCCGGCGCTTTCTTTGGAGAACCGGATGTGCCGATGATTATCGCCGGTATGAATGATGATAAATTAGTTCAGGCAAAACGTGGTTTGGCTTCGGTTCCGTCTGCGGGCGTGACCCAAATGTTGTTGCCGTTAAAACAAATAAACGAACAACACGTTATCTCTCGCATTGTTGTGTCTGATTACACCTCAACCTCCGTTTACGGCAAAGAGGGGATGGATGAATTATTTAATCAAACCCGCAAAATCTTTATGAATGATACTTTGGTTGATGATCAACAGGTTTTCCATAAACAGATTGCTTTTAATGTCATTCCTCAGGTTGGCGAATTTATCGGTGATGAAACACAAAACGAATGGGCTTTCAATGCCGAAACCAAACAGATTTTAGGCGCTCAGGTTAAGGTTCATGCCAACTGCGCAGTTGTTCCCGCGTTCATCGGATGTGGGCAGTATGTCAATGTTGAATTCTCTGACGAGGTGGATGTTGAAGAAATTCGTGGTCTGATGAAAAAAGTCGCCGGTGTCGTCGTGTTTGATAAGCATGTTGACGGCGGTTATGTTACCATCAATGATGTTCAGGGTGAAAACAATATCTATATCAGCCGCCTGCGTCAGGGCACATCAGTTGAAAACGGTATCAGTTTTTGGTGCGTGGCC
>CATGXW010000237.1 GCA_949542085.1 uncultured Alphaproteobacteria bacterium | reverse complement strand
TGGCAGCCTCCTTTGCTTAAAATGGAACCGGTCTCACCATTCCATTTTAACAAATACCGCCACGGATGTCAACCACTAATCACAAGGGGAGGACAAAATATTAACGTCTAACATCTACGATTTTTTGATTGTGTCAGAGGGGGAATCTGTTTATGATAATCTTCAAAAGGAACAAAAATGAGCGAAGCGGAAACAAGGCCCGAAGATATTGCCAAAGAGCCCAAAGCAGATCCCAAGTTTATTCACTTGCGGGTGCATACGGCATATTCTTTATCGGAAGGAGCGATGAAAGTTCCTGCTTTAATGCATCGGTTGCATGATACGGGTGTTCCGGCTATTGCTTTGACAGATACCGCCAATATGTTTGGCGGTAAAGCATTTTCTAAATATGCTTCGGATGAAGGGGTTAAGCCGATTCTCGGTTGCCAGTTTTATTTTCGCAATCCGGATGCGGATGATGTGCTGAAAGCTAAAGGACGTATTATTGAGCCGGACAAAATAGTTCTTCTTGTTCAGAATGCTGTCGGATATGACAACATCATGCATTTAATGAAGCTTTCATATCTTGATAATCCTCAGTCAAACGAAAAGCCCCAGCTCAAGATGTCGGATTTGCAAAAATATCCGGAAGGCTTGATTATGCTGACCGGCGGGGTTGAAGGGCCTGTCGGGCGCTTATTGTTGGAGAACAGGGCTGTTGAGGCGGAAGAAACATTGAAGCAGCTTCATCAAATCTTTGGCAACCGCCTGTATATGGAGATATCTCGTATCGGTTTGGATGAAGAGCGCAAAACGGAAGATGCCTTTATTGATTTGGCATATAAATACAATATTCCGTTGGTTGCCACCAATGAGGCGTTTTTCTTTGATGCGGATATGTATGAAGCGCATGACGCCTTGGTTTGTATTGCCGCCGGAGAATATGTTGCTAATGACAACCGCAAAAAGTTTTCTCCCAATAATCGTTTGCGCAGCAGCGATGAAATGGTTGAGCTATTTAAAGATTTGCCCGAAGCGGTAATGAACACGGTCAATATTGCCAAGCGCTGCAATTACCTGTCCACCAAAGTTGATCCGTTGCTTCCGATTTTTGAATGTCCCGGCGGCAAAACGCAAGACGAATATATTGATGAGCAGGCGCGCAAAGGTTTGGCGGAACGGATGCGTGACCATGTCTATTTTGAGGGCATGACCGATGAACAGAAAAAAGAGATTGACGCCAAGTATTATGAACGTTTGGATTATGAACTGAGCGTTATCAAAAAAATGGGTTTCCCCGGTTACTTCCTCATCGTGTCGGATTTTATCCGCTGGTCAAAGAACAATGGCGTGCCGGTTGGGCCGGGGCGTGGTTCCGGTGCGGGTTCAATCGTCGCTTGGTCATTATATGTGACGGAATTGGATCCGATTAAGCTCGATTTGCTGTTTGAGCGCTTTTTGAATCCTGAACGTGTTAACATGCCCGACTTTGACGTTGACTTTTGTCAGGAAAATCGTGCCAAAACGATTGAATATGTGCAAAATAAATATGGCTTTGATCATGTGGCGCAAATTATTACCTATGGTAAATTGCAATCCAAAGCCGTTATTCGCGATGTTGCGCGTGTTTTGCAAATGCCCTATGCGCAAGCGGATCGCATTTCCAAAATGATTCCTCCCGGCGTTCAGGGAAAGAACCCGACATTGCAGGAATCTTTGGATCAGGTTCCCGAATTGGAGGAAATGCGCCAGAATGATCCACAGATAAACAAGTTGTTTGATATTGCGATGAAGCTTGAAGGGCTGTACCGCCATTCCGGTGTGCATGCCGCTGGTGTGGTTATCGGAGACCGTCCCTTGGATCAGCTGGTTCCTTTGTATAAAGATCCTCGTGCCGACATGCCGGTTACACAATATGATATGAAGTTTGTTGAAGAAACCGGATTAATTAAGTTTGACTTTTTGGGCCTGAAGACCTTGACGGTTATTCAACGAGCTGTTGATTGGGTAAAAAAAGAGCAGGGGATTGATCTGGAAATGGACAAGGTGCCCCTTGATGATAAAGAAACTTACGAGATGCTTCAGCGTGGTGACACCACCGCCGTCTTCCAATTTGAATCTCCGGGGATGAAAGATGTTCATAAACAAATCAA
>CATGXW010000236.1 GCA_949542085.1 uncultured Alphaproteobacteria bacterium | reverse complement strand
ACATCCGTATCCCCCGGCAGAACGGCCGACAAACTGTTCAGTGCCAACCTGTCGTCAATGACATCGAAGCTGGCTTCAAAATTTTTGACTGGCTGACCATTATACTGCGTCCGCAGCGACTTAACATCCACCAACCAATCCAAGCGGCTCTCCGGCGCATAAACCACATCGCCCTTTTTATAGGTCTTGATAAAATCGTCAACCGTATAAACAATCGGATCAAGATTCAAGTCTGTGAAATTAAACGCCATGTCAACCCGCGGACGAATAACATCGCTTCCTTTGGCCAAACCGTCATTCACGGGAATTTGCATACTGCCGGCACCCTGAGTTTCACCATATTTAATCACCATATTGGAAAGATTAAATTGCTTTTCGTTTGCCGCCAAATCAAATGTCAAAGCCAGCGGATAATCATATTCAGAGCGCAACTCAAAACTTTTGAAATTTGCTTTCACAAAATCTTGCAGCTTTTTACTCTCCACAATCATATTACCGTTCAAAACCTTATTGGCCAGCATAAAACTTCCGTCAAAGCGAACATAACTTTCCGATTGCGGGTGCGTCACCACCAAATTAAGTGTTGTTGAAAAACTATCCGATAACTTGCCGACAGAAAGGGCAAAGCCTTCCGGATTATTATCTTTGATATAATTTCCCTCAACATGAAAAGGTCCGAACATCCCGTCGGCAATGACCTCTCCGTTCAGATTCTCCAACTGAAAATTAATATCTCTGGTCGGATCGTCAAACGTTACCGTTGCTTTTTCCAAACTGACACTGTTGAGCTTAACCTGAGCCTCTTCAATCTTATTTTTCTGTTCCGGCGTTAAATCATTCTGCCAATTTAACCGTCCTTCATCATCCACTTCCACACTGATGTTCGGATTCTCCAAAACCATCCGACTAACCTCAAAATTTTTATGAAGCAGCGGAAACAGTTCCAAATTGGCAACCAAATTTTTAATCTCGACCAACGGCTGGTCTTTTATCGCCGGATTATAAATCTTAACACGCGATGCCACCAAATACGGCGACGGCAAAATCTTAAACGAAACCGGCCCTTCAAAAACAATTCTCTTTCCGGTCGCCTCCAAAAACTGTTCGGCAATCTTATCTTTGTGCAAATTCCAATCAATTGAAGCCACATAAATCAGCAAACCGGCGACAGCAGCCACAACCAACAAGACTAATCCGATTAAAAATCTCTTCATCATATTCCTCCGAATATTGCACGAGTGCCAAATAATCTTTGCAATCTTAAAAATCTGCATCTAATATAACACATAAACATTAATAAAACTTTTAATCAGGAAAGGCAACCATGAATAATACGCAAAAACTGTTTGAACTTGCCCAAGCCTCCTTCCAAAACGCCCACTGTCCTTATTCCAACTTTGCCGTTGGCGCCGCCATTCTAGGCGATAACGGCAAATTTTACAGTGGCTGCAATGTCGAAAACGTTTCTTATCCGGAAGGAACCTGTGCCGAAAGCGGCGCTATCGCTGCCATGATAAACGATGGCGGCAAAAAAATCGCTGAAATTCTGATTCTCGGCAACGGCAAAGAACTCATCACGCCTTGCGGAGGCTGCCGTCAACGTATCTGTGAATTCGCCACTCCGTCAACACTTATTCATCTTGCGGATATGAGCGGTATTGTCGAAACGCTGAAAATCGACGACCTCCTTCCCCATAGCTTCAAATAAGGAAAACTCATGACCAATAATGCAGCCTTTTTTGCCTCTCAAATCAAAGAAAAACTCAACGGCTTTGTTCCTGAAACAGCTATCATTCTCGGCAGCGGATTAGGACGTCTGGCCGAAAAAATAACACAGCCGCAAATCATAAAATATGCGGATATCAACGGATTCCCGCAAACCGGTGTTTCCGGTCATACCGGCGCTCTGATTGCCGGAAAAATCAGTGAAAAAAATGTTATTTGCCTGCAAGGACGCTTTCATTTATACGAGGGACATCACCCGCAAATCATTGCGCAGGTTATCCAAACCCTAAAACTTTTGGGCGTGAAACAACTTATCGTCACCAACGCTGCCGGTTCGCTTAATCCTGATATGGCGCCGGGAAGTCTGATGTTAATTTCGGATCACATCAATTTCAGTGGCAAAAACCCGCTAGTC
>CATGXW010000235.1 GCA_949542085.1 uncultured Alphaproteobacteria bacterium | reverse complement strand
TTTTGTTATAACATAAGGAAAATATTTATGCAAAATCTTTTTTCTTATCCGCTAAAGATTGAAGATCTGACCGCCGCTTCCCGCCACTACAAGCTTAAAGCTGATGAAAAACAGCTGGCTTATATTGCAGAGGTGTTAAAAATCGCCGGTGCCCAAAGCTGGGAAGCTGACATGACCGTCCAGATGCGCAAGAAAGAACATTCCCTCACCGTTAAAGGAAAAGTTTATGCCCGACTGGAACAAACAAGCGTTATTTCATTGGAAAACTTTGTAAAAACCTATGAACCGGAGTTTGAAGTTGTTTATGACACCAACCTCACACAGAAAGATTTGGAAGAAATGGAGTTTGACTTTGACGATGATGTTCCAGACGTTATTATCAACGGACAAATCGATCTGGCGGAAATTGGTTTGGAGCAAACGGCGCTGGTTCTTGATGATTTCCCCAGACAAGACGGAGAAGTTTTTGAGTTCAAATCCGAATTTGACGAGGAAACAACAAAAAAGAACAATCCGTTTGCAGCTTTGGCCAAACTAAAGAAATAAACAAGGTTTATGTAAAAAGTCCTTGCAAAATAATAAAATATTGAGTAAAAGGATTTCAGAATTTCGCAAAACGGTGTTTTATTTAGTTGATTTTAGAAATAAGATGAGCTAATAATGCCGGTTGAATAACTTAACAACATTAATTTTAGAGTATGAGAAAATGGCTACACCTAAACACAAAACTTCAAAATCTCGCCGCAACATGCGTCGTTCTCATGATGCGTTGACAGCTAATTCCTACATGGAATGCCCGAACTGCGGTGAATTGAAAAGACCTCACAACGTATGCCCTAAATGTGGTCAGTACGATAAACGTGAAGTTGTTGCCCAGAAAGCAGCTGAATAATTTTATTACTATTGTAACCGGCCGTTTTATGCGGCCTTATCTTTGAATGGAGCAGGTTTTGTCTACTAATAATCTGGTTATATCCATTGACGCTATGGGGGGGGATAATTCCCCCCGAATCGTGATTGAGGGATTGGCTATTGCCGCAAAAAAGAATCCTGATGCTAAATTTCTGTTATTTGGCGATGAAGCCAAGGTTATGCCGATTTTGAATCAATATCCGGCGTTGCTAAAGGTTTGCGAGATGCGCCACACAACAGAAATGGTTCACAATGAAGACAAGCCGTCTTCCGTTATCCGTAACCGCAATACCAGCATGTATATGGCTATTGACGCCGTTAGAAAAGGCGAAGCACAAGCTATTGTTTCCGCTGGTAACACGGGGGCGTTGATGGCAATTTCAAAACTGGTGCTGAAAACCATTCAAAAAATCCATCGTCCGGCGATTGTCAGCATTATGCCGCATCAAAACGGCAAATATGTTATGCTTGACTTGGGAGCCAATACAGAATGCAACGCAGTCAATTTGGCCGAATTCGCTTTAATGGGCGATATTTTGGCTCGCCATGCCCTCGGCCTGAAAAAACCCCGTGTCGCTCTGTTAAACATCGGCGCGGAGGAAATGAAAGGTAAGGAAGAAATCAAGCAAGCCGCTCATATGATTAAAAATTCACATATGGATTTGGATTTTCGCGGCTATGTTGAACCACACGAAATTCCCAACAATGTGGCAGACGTTATTGTTGCGGACGGATTCACAGGAAACATTGCCTTGAAATCAATTGAAGGAACCGCTCGTTTGGTTATCCGTTTATTGAAAAACGCGATTAAACAATCATTTTTGGCCAAACTCGGCCTGCCCTTTATGCTCGGTGTTATGCTGCGTGTTAAAAAAACAATGGATCCCCGCCTCTATAACGGTGCAATGTTTGTCGGTCTGAACGGTTTATCCGTTAAAAGCCACGGTGGTACGGACGCTCTCGGATTTTCCGTTGCCGTTAACAATGCATTGATGTTGGTTCGCCAAAATTTTGTTGCAACAATCCGCGAAGAAATTGAAAAAGTTGACCTTGACGAATTATCACAGGAAGTGTTTTACGATGTCTATTAGATCTGAAATTATCGGCCACGGCCATTACGCCCCTAAAAAAGTTTTAACCAATGATGATTTGGCAAAAATCGTCGACACTAATGACGAATGGATTACAACCCGCACAGGAATTAAGGCTCGCGCGGTTGTTGAAGACGAGGTTA
>CATGXW010000234.1 GCA_949542085.1 uncultured Alphaproteobacteria bacterium | reverse complement strand
TTGTTGAATCGTCCATTGGATTATGTGGTTGACGCCATTGACGCCCTCAATCCCAAATGTTGTCTGATTGAAAGTTTGTATGATCGGGGTATCCCCTTTATTTCATCAATGGGAGCGGCGTTGAAGTCTGATCCGTCCTGTATCAAAAGCGGAAAATTAAGCGCCAGCAAAAATTGCGGCTTGGCGAAGTTCATCCGGAAACGTTTACGCAAGCGCGGCGTTGAAATCAGTCAAATCAATTGTGTGTTTTCTGATGAACAGGTAAGCCTGCCGGAAACAGCACTGTCTTTGGAGGGGGAAGCGCCCGAGAACGGTCGTCAACGCCACACACTTGGCTCTTTGCCGACAATTACCGCAATTTTCGGCCTGACAATCGCCAATCAAGTCATCATCTCGTTAGCGGGTTATAAACAGAGATAAGGTCTTGCATTATTTCGGCAACGGGAGTATGACTCCTTATCATCATTAGATATTTTTAAGGACGGCAAATGGAAACTTCTCCAAAATCTTTGCGCTTGCATATTGCCCTGATGGGGCGGGTTAATTCCGGAAAATCAAGTTTTTTGAACTTGGTGAGCGGTCAGGATGTCGCCGTCACCTCCGCACAGGCCGGAACAACAACTGATGTTGTGGAAAAAGCGCAAGAGCTGTTGCCTTTGGGGCCTGTTGTTTGGCTGGATACGGCCGGCTTTGGCGATGATACGGCGCTCGGTGATGTCCGGCAGGCCAAAACGCAAAAGGTTTTTGAGCGCGCGGATGTTATTTTGCTTGTTTGCGAGGGCAACAAACTCGGTGTGTATGAAAATGAGATTTTGGCCGAAGCTGAAAAACGCCAAATTCCGGTGATTAAAATTTTTAACAAAGCTGACATCTGCCCCGCCGCCGGTGACGGGATTCGTGTTAATTCGACGGATGTTTCGGAGCGGGATTATGTGTTGGGAGAAAGTCTGTCCGGAAGACTTTGTGAGCCCGCCGCCTTTGTTAGGGGACTTGGCGCCGAATGGCGGTCATGTCATGATGATTGTGCCGATAGATTATGAGGCGCCGAAAGGACGTTTGATTTTACCTCAGGTGCAGGCGATTAGAGATTGTCTGGATAACAATCAGTATGTGACGATTGTAAAGGAAGCGGATTATCTTCGGTCATTAGAAAATTGTAAGAAAATGCCTGATTTGGTCGTTTGCGATTCTCAGGTGGTGGATTTTATGGTCGCTAACACGCCGGCGGGGGTTTCCTGCACGACATTTTCGATTCTCTTTGCCCGTTTGAAAGGTGATATTGTCAAGCTGGTCGAGGGAGCCGCGGCTATCAACGGATTGCAAAACGGAGATAAGGTTTTGATTGCCGAATCTTGTACGCACCATGCGGTTGAAGATGATATCGGTCGAGTTAAGATTCCCCGCTGGCTGCGAACAAAGACCGGCAAAGAGCTTGAGATTAACCATGTCGCGGGACATGACTTTCCTGCTGATTTGGCCGAATATAAATTGGTTGTCCAGTGTGGCGGCTGCATGAACAACCGGCGCGAAGTTTTATCGCGTATCAGTCGTTGTGAACAGGCCGGTGTGCCAATCACAAACTACGGTGTATGTATTTCAGAACTTAAAGGCGTGTTGGAAAAAGTGTTGGAACCTTTCCCCGCGGCCTTACAAAAATATAGAGAGATAAAAAATGGCTAAAGGATTACCGGATATTAATGTTGACGGCTTGGAATCTTTCATTCCAGAAGACCGTATTGAAGAATTATTGCAACAAAAAACAACCGACCGCAAACAGGTTGAGGACATTATTGCCAAGTCATTGGCCAAGAACCGCCTTAATCCTGAAGAAATGGCCGTCCTTCTGAATGCGGAAGATCCCGAGATTGTTGAACAAATTAAAGAGGGCGCGCGCAATCTGAAAAAGACCATTTACGGCAATCGAATTGTTTTGTTTGCTCCGTTGTATGTCGGTAATGACTGCATCAATAACTGCACGTATTGCGGTTTTCGTAAAGATAATTTGGAGCTGGTGCGCAAAACGTTGACCATGCAGGAGCTGGAAAAAGAAGTTCGCAGTTTGGAGGCCAAAGGACACAAGCGCCTGATTATGGTTTATGGCGAACATCCCCGTTATGATCCGGAATTTATTGCCGAAACCGTGCGTAAAACT
>CATGXW010000233.1 GCA_949542085.1 uncultured Alphaproteobacteria bacterium | reverse complement strand
GACAGATTATTCATAAGAAAATGAAAAAGAGATAAAAATGCTGAGTCGTTTAAAAAACACATTTGCCGGTCTGGCAGAAAATTTTACTCCGAAATTGTTTGAAATTTTGAAACATGGGTATGACAGCCAAAAGTTCCGTCGCGATGCGATTGCCGGTGCAACGGTTGCGGTCGTGTCTATTCCACTGTCAATGGCTTTGGCTATTGCTTCGGGGGTAACACCGGCTCAGGGATTATACACGGCGATTGTGGCCGGATTTTTAATCGCTCTTTTAGGCGGCAGCCGTTATCAAATAGGCGGACCGACAGGTGCTTTTGTCGTCATCATCTTTAACGTTATTCAACAGTTTGGTTATGCCGGTTTGGCGACAGCCATGCTGATAGCGGGAATTGTTTTGATTGTCGCCGGTTTGTTACGTTTGGGAACATACATAAAGTATATCCCGTATCCTGTGGTTATCGGTTTTACGGCCGGTATCGGTATTTTATTGATGTCGACTCAGATAAAAGATTTGTTGGGATTGCAAATAGACGATGTTCCGGCGGATTTTCTGCCCAAATGGAGAATGTATCTCGCTAATATGGATAAATTGAGCCTGTCTTCCGTGGCAATTGCCGTTGTTTCTTTTGCGACGATTTTCTATATCAATTTCAAGAAACCTCAGCTTCCGTCTTATCTGATCAGTGTGATTGTTTCGATGGTTTTAGTGGCTGTGTTCAGTATTGCCGGAACCGACGTTGCCACTATCGGGAACAAATTCGGCGGCATTCCTCATTTTCTGCCAATGCCGCATTTTCCTGAATTCAACTTGGATTTTGCTTTGAAAGTTCTGCCCAGTGGTTTGACAATCGCCTTTTTGGCCGGTGTTGAATCTCTGTTGAGCGCGACGGTTGTCGATGGTATGAGCGGTGATAACCACAATTCAAATGCGGAGCTGATAGGAGAGGGCGTTGCCAATATTGCCAGCACATTCTTTATGGGAGTGCCCGCAACCGGAGCTATCGCCAGAACGGCCACCAACTTTAAGGCTAATGCTTATTCGCCGATTGCCGGAATTATGCAATCGATTTTTCTGTTGTTGTTTATGTTATTGTTGGCACCTGCGGCCAAATATATTCCGTTAGCTTGTTTGTCGGCCATTTTGATGCTGATTGGCTGGAATATGATGGGGTTGGAAAAACTTTTCAAATTGGTTCGCGGACCGCAAGGAGACAGGTACACTTTGTTGGTTACATTGCTGCTGACAGTTTTGGTTGATTTGAATACTGCTATCAGCGTGGGCTTTATTCTCGCCAGTATCATCTTTATGCACCGCATGAGTAAGGAGATTGAAATCGAAACGGATGAAAACGTCAATCCGTACAGTATCAGCGGTCGTGATTTGAGTGAAGTCTTGCACGAGCAGGGTGTTGTGTCTTTGCGTTTGTCAGGACCTTTGTTCTTTGGCGGTGCGTCACATATTTCACACTTTTTCAACAAGATGAAACAACCGCCTAAAGTTTTGATTTTACGTATGGGATATGTTCCCGTTGTTGATGCCAGCGGAGCCAACATCATTGTCGAATTTATTAAAAAGCTAAGAAAGCACCAAACAAAGATTATCTTGTCAAATGTAAAAAAGCAACCGCGCCGTGTTCTTCATGACGCCTTTCTGAAAGACGGAATTGATCGTAAAATTGTGGCAACCGCTTCAAGCTTTGAAAATGCTCTGAAAATGACACGTCGTTATCTCAAAAAATTGGATTTGGCGGAAGACGGCAATTCTGAAAAATAAACAATACTTGACAAATATTATATATTGTTTATTTTGATGACAGATAAGATTATCAATTAGGAGTTTGTAATGACTTTATTTTTAGCTGTGTTTTTATTTTTGCTGGCCACAACCAAGGCTTTTGCCAATCCGGCTTGTGCTGTCTGCACCGTGGCTATCGGCGCGTCGTTGGAAGTTGCCCGCCATTACGGCGTTGATGACAGTATTGTAGGCGTATGGGCAGGGGCGTTGCTTGCGCTCTTGGGGTATTGGCTGATTTTGTGGTTTAATAAGAAAAATTGGCATTTTGCCGGCCGTGATTTTTTGTTAATGGCGGTTTCCGTCGGTTCAATTGGTTTTATGTACATCAGCGAGATTAAATATCAGCCGCGTCCGATTTT